>JAJYDM010000001.1 GCA_021777475.1 Actinomycetes bacterium
CACGAGAATCAATCTGGATATCCGCACCCCGATCATCTCAAGGTCCATGACGTCTCCATTTACGCGTTCAATCATTCTGGCGATGCGAGGTACAAGCCGGAATTGGGTTTGCCCCACCAGGTATCAAAATTGTATTACAGTGCTTGGTCTACGAATCGGGCAAAGGCATTTCACAACAAATTCGTGGAGCTTGGCCTCAAATCCCCCTTCTCTGATGAGCGGTTGAACCGTTCTGGCAATGATGAGGAGATCACTACGAGGATTGACGTTCGCGGATATTACAGAGTTAGGAAAGATGCCCTTCTGGCCCACGCGACTCAAATAGATCCCGCCTCTAATTTCTGGTTTGGCTTGCCGGATGACCTGGCTGAGGACTTGTGGCCTTTTGAAGATTATATTCTTGTCCACTCGCATGCAGAAAGCATCAATTCCGCTGACAGAATTGAAGAGGATCTCTTCTCCGGATTATTGGACGATAATTGACCATAATCCAGGTGCGGCACCTTGATAGGTTGTAACATCGATGTTTGATTTGACCAGTGTTAACGGGGAGTGTGGCAATGGCAAAGTGGCTTAGTGCTGAGTGGATGGAAGAGTATGCGAAAATGGCACAGTCTCAACCATCCCGTCCCGGTGCCACGGCAACAATACAATACGAGATTGTTGGCGGTCCTGATGGAGACATTTTCTACTACTGGATTGTCGAGGATGGGAAGCTTCTGGAATGCAAGCTCGGAGAACTCGATGAGCCGGAGGTCGTACTGAATCAGGAATGGAGCGACGCGATGTCCATTCAAAAAGGGGAGCTGGATGCAACCGCCGCATTCATGCAGGGGAAGATCAAGGTGACCGGGAACATGGGCAAGTTGATGGCTCTGTTGCCCATTACGACATCTGATGAGTACCGTGATCTTCAGATCGCTGTTGCCGCAAAGACAGAGTTCTAAAGCGAAGCTCCGTTTGGAAACAAACTACCGGGAAAGCGCGCTACTGGTCTTTTTTCTCGACGCCGGTTTCGTTTGCTGTGGTCCCTTCTTTGAGACCCTTTTCGAATTCACCCTTGGCTTGACCAACTGATCGTGCAATCTTAGGCAACCTGCTGGCACCTATCACCAGCACAATGATTCCCACGACGACCAGTGAATCTAGTCCAAGTATTTCTGCGAGCATGTAACTAACCTTTCCTACTAGTCAGAAATTATAGGGCCTAAACGCATTTTACAGGTAATTCGATCAACGCGATAGAGAGTTATCCTTTAGTGCTCTAGCGCGATTTCTAATTTCCCTGTAGCTGACCAGGGTTATGTTGTCTCTTGTCAAGAGGTGATCAAAGCGTCGTCTCTCACTTGCTGTTGTCTTTTGGGAAACATAGGTGGCCCAGTCGGGAGTAACGGCTCGCAATTCAGGTGTGTCCTCCGCCGGTCGAATGCAGAGTTCGGTGATGCCCTCCTCCAAGGAAAAGATGGCGTTTTCGATCAGGTCTTGCGATCCGGGATCAAGGCCGTCATAGCTGGAAAATGGATTGATTACCTTGTCGGGAAATATGGCGCCCTCTTCAAAGGCCAGTCTCTTTGCGGGGAATCCAATCCTCTCCTCATTCAAGCTGTCTGGCAGAGATATTGGAAGATCGAATTCAAGTGCGACATCCAAAAGGATGTCAAAGAATTCGGGCCGCATGATCAACGCGTCCAATTCCGAGGCAATATGGGATACGTCGAAACCCCAATATATCGCGCGCTCAATTTGGGCTCTACACTCGCGCCGTGTCTCCGCGAGATCTGCATGGTCCCAGAGGTCTTCCAGCGTGATCGGGAATCCACCTTGGCCATCTAGCAGCGATGGCGCCTGAGTCACGGGGCCAAAGTGGAGTATTTTATTCGAAGAGTTCAGAGTTAGTTCAATGCCCACGTCCTCGCCCCGATAGCGAACGACCGCGTCCCTTGACCATGGCGCAGGGACTATTAGTCTCGCTGAAGTGCCAATTCCATTCCTAATTACGTCATAAACTCCGATATTGCAAGAGTGGCAGAAACCGAGACAGTCACAAGTAACTATTAGGGCCTTTGTGCCCTTTGGAAATCCCAGACGTTCTGTTAAAAGTGGATAGTGCTCCATATGGACTCTCCAGCGTGCATGCTCGGATGGTAAAAGGTTACCCTGTGCGTCCGCCTGCAGAGCCTGAATTGCGATAACTAGTGTCGATGGATAAGAATTTTGTATCGTTTCATATCACTGGCGACGTCAGGAGTGTGGGAACTTGATTTCATCTCAAGTATTGCTCTCGCTGCTGCGACACCTCTGAGTCCCGCTTCTCGTGTTCGCCGGTCAAGCGCCCAACTAGGAATTCTTTTTTCAATCTCGATTAGTTTCATCTGTCCGCTCATAACCACAGTATTAGGGGTGGTAGTGACACTCCGACTATTGGTGCCACCCGAGTCGATGTGTAGACGTGTTGTACCGACCATATTGACTTACTAGCTACTTTTCGCTTAGAAAGAATCGTAGTTCTTATCTTCGACTGCAGAGTCAACCATGCTTTGAAGTGATAGCAGGCGACTGGGCGACTTCGTCTCCCGTCGCCTGCATACATCAATTGTTTGGGTGCGTGCGAGAACTTTCTTTACGTATTCAGCACTTCGTTCAGCTGAGCCTTGGTGAGTAGCACCGGTGCGTTGTTGTGGCGCTTGTCTTTGAATGCTTCAACGCCAATGCTTGCGAACTTTCGTCGTATCTGCTGTACGTGCTTGACAGACAGGCCAACCAGAGTTAGTGGATTCCCAGCCTCCAAAGTGACTACCGCTAACGCACGCTTGTGCTCATCGATCTTCTTCGTCTCACCCATGAAGGCTTCGATAGCTGCGCGTTCGTCTGGTCTGGCCATGTCATCTGAAGAGTGACACACCCCTGGAGAAACTAAAAGGACTCTTTTTGGGCATTTTAGAGTGTGATTTGTATCAATTCATACGGGCCGAGCTGACCTGAGCGTCGACTAAAGCTCAGTTGGATTGATATCCAAAATGTCATTGCTCGAAAGATCAAGGTTATCCTGGTCGTCGGTTCCTGTTTTCAGCTTTCTTGCCTTCTTGGATTCCGGACCATATACGGGAGATCCGTGACCTTCATCGATCAGGGCAGCCACCTCATTGCCGTCGATGGTCTCTTTCTCTAAAAGTGCGTTTGCGACCAGTTCCAAACCCTTCTGGTGAACTTTGAGCAGTTCCATGGCTCTTTTCTCTTGTGCCCTAAGGACAATGTCTATCTCTTCATCAATGATTTTCGAGGTGTCTTCCGAGTAGTCACGGCTGTGCATCAGATCCTCACCGAGGAATACGGTTCCCTGAGATCCCCATGCGCGTGGACCAACCCTGTCGCTCATACCCCATTCCCTAACCATTTTTCTCGCCAGTTCAGTATTACCAACCAGGTCGTTGTTGGCACCAGTAGAGAGGTCTCCAAAGATTAGTAATTCAGCAACGCGGCCGCCCATTCGAACTGCAAGGGAGTCATCAATGTATTCTTTGGGGTATATGTGACGCTCCTCCAGTGGAAGCTGTTGGGTGACACCAAGAGCAAAACCGGTTGGAAGAATTGTGACCTTGTGAACCGGGTCAGCGTTGGGCAGGACGTATGCCAAGACCGCATGGCCCCCTTCGTGGTATGCAACGCGTTCCTTCTCCTCGTCGGAGAGGGCAAGGGACTCTCGTTTTTGGCCCATGAGAACCCTGTCTCGTGCGGACTCGAAGTCTTCCATGTGTATTTCCGGGGACGATCGTCTAACGGCGTAAAGTGCGGCCTCGTTGACTAGGTTGGCGAGGTCAGCCCCGCTCATACCGGGTGTTCCACGCGCTACCACGCTCAAGTCAACATCTGCTGCAATCTTCTTTCCTCTGCAGTGCACCTTGAGGATTGGAAGCCTTTCCTCGAGGTCTGGCAGTGGGACAACAATTTGACGGTCAAAACGTCCAGCTCTTAGCAGGGCCGGATCCAAGATATCGGGTCGGTTGGTGGCCGCTAGGACCACGACTCCCTCGGAAGTGTCGAATCCATCCATTTCCGAAAGCATCTGGTTTAGAGTCTGTTCTCTTTCGTCATGTCCTCCACCAAGTCCTGCACCTCGTTTTCTTCCGATGGAGTCGATTTCGTCGATGAAGATTATTGCCGGCGCCTGCTTTCGGGCGGTCTGGAAGAGGTCTCTGACGCGTGATGCTCCCACGCCGACGAACATTTCCATGAAATCTGAGCCTGTGACACTGAGGAAGGGAACTCCAGCTTCGCCGGCTACCGCTCGTGCGAGCAGGGTTTTCCCGGTGCCAGGCGGACCGACCAGGAGGATTCCCTTAGGCACTCTTGCGCCGATGTCACTAAATCGCTGGGAATTCTTGAGAAAGTCCACAACCTCTGAAATTTCCTGTTTCACTGCTGCATAACCCGCGACATCGTCGAACGTTGTCCGGGGTCTCTCAGTGGAGTAGACCTTTGGTTTCGACTTGCCAATCGACATTATTCCCGACATCTGACCCTGGGCTCTTCTGTTCATGTATGCGAAGAATCCGAAAATAAGTAGAAGTGGAATTGCGTACTCCAATATCAAAGTGAGTACGTTCGAGGTCTGGGTGTAGAAGGAGGTGTTGACTCCTTCGCTTCGAAGCTGGGTAATGTCTGTTGTGATATAAGGCAGTGGCCCGTTCACCGTATATGCGGTTCCATTGGTCAGCTTTCCGCTAATCTTCCCAGTGTTATTGTCAATCTGGGCGGAAGCGACTTGCTTGGCGTGTGCATCTTGAAGAAACGTATCGTAACTAAGTTGTTTAGTTGTTTGCGGAGTGAAGACCGATGCATAGACGAATGCTGCGGCCAAAAGTGTCACCAGCACAAGGACTATCCAGCGCCAACTCTGGTCGGGTCCGGTTGGCAGGATCTTATTTCCCTTGGTGGTTGCTTTATCATTTCCGCGTTGACCCTTTTCGGGCATTTGACGACTCATATACCACATGTTAGGCGCGGAAAGGAAATAAATGATTAAGAGATTGTAGGCGCCGAAGCTTTTTGCATACCTTCCCCAACCTTTATAGCGCTTTAACCAGCTGTCAGATGGGCTAACCTCGTTGGAGTGAATGATTTGGACCCGGCTTCGCGCTACCAGAGTCTTAAGGGAATTAATGCGCTTTCTGTCGCAGTCGTCGGTTTCCTTGTGGGCTACCTTTTCGCGACAATATATGTTTTGGTAGAGTTGACTGTCACGGGCGCCCCGTCTACCGCGACGGTATCGAACTCTCTGGGTGCGTTGATAGCGAATCTACTTGGGCTTTGGACCGGACTCTTGGCAGCCGTCATTTACGCCTCCAGGAAGCGGGGAACCGGTTCATTGCGGAAAGACTTCGGCCTCCACCGGATTGTTTTGCAGGACCTGGTCATCGGTGTGCCGGTGGGGGTGCTTGGTCAAATTGTGGTCATTCCGGTCCTTTATTATCCATTCGAACATATAGTGCCGAATCTCTCACAGAAACTAAGTCAGCCGGCCCAAACGATTACCGGACTGGGCCACGGTCTGGGGATTTGGTTGTTGGCGCTGTTTCTGGTTGTAGGTGCACCTATTGTTGAGGAGTTGTACTTTCGTGGCCTGCTTCTCGGTTCTCTGAAGCACCGATTCTCACGCTTTCCCGAGTCGGCGTCATCGTTTTTGGCCGCGGTAATCTCGGCTGTTCTGTTTGGCTTGGCGCATGGAGAGCCTTTGCAGCTCTTGGGCCTAGCGTTCTTTGGGCTAATCCTGGCTGCGCTGAGGCTGAAGTTTGGCCGACTGGGGCCTTCAATGTTTGCTCATGGTGCGTTTAATGCTGTGACGCTTATCGCGCTTTTAAAGATTCACTAATAAGGGTGGCAAATTGGCAAGGAGCAGTGACTCTCAATGTCTGGTTTAATCGGGCATGATGGATGGGTGCAATCGATAAGACGACGCATTCGCGAGATGAGCCCAGATCGAAAAGCGAACTTCACGGACAGATGTTTTATTGGGTTGGCCCTTATTTTCGTGATATGGCAGCTTCACCCATCACTGATTCTTTCCAACACCACCACAACCGGAGGTGATACGGGCGCTCACTTCATTGTCCCTTGGCTGGCAGAGCATGAGGTGTTTACTCATTTTCGATTGACGGGTTGGAGCAACGCTTGGTACGACGGGTTCCCACTGTTGGGTTTCTATTTTCCACTGCCTTCGATGCTCGTTGCGATTCTCAACATCTTCGTCACTTACAACGTCGCATTCAAGCTGATTACCGTTCTGGGCTCGCTTATTTTCATTCCTAGCCTTTATGTGCTGGGGAAGAAGTTCGAACTTCCCAGACCGCTTCCCCTTTCATTGGCGTTGGTTGGAGTTGGCTACCTTTTTGACACCAGTTACACCATCGATGGTGGCAATCTGGCATCCACTCTTGCAGGCGAGTATTCATTTTCTCTGTCTCTGGCATTGGGTATTTTTGTAATCGCAATAGCTGCCAAGAGGGGATTAACCAGGAAAGACATGGGCCTTGGCGCACTTATATTTGCGCTGGCCACTTTGGCTCATATCCTCCCATCTTTTTGGGTTGGCGCAGCTCTTGTTTTACTTGTGCTGCTGAAGCGCGTATACCAAAAGAGCTGGACTGACGTTCCCTATACCGTCGGCTTGGTGTTACTGGCCGCGTTTATTACAGCTTTTTGGGCAATTCCGTTCACTCTTCGGATCGCCTACTCGACTTCTATGGGATGGACGAAGGTGACCACTTATGGGTCTTCCCTTTTTCCTCATTCTTTGCGGCCTTGGCTGATAATGGCCTTTTTGGGCATGGTTGTCTCGTTGTGGAGAAGGCAGATCCTCGGGATCATGCTGGCAATTTTGGGAGTTATATCGGTGGCAGCATTTATTTTTCTGCCAAACAGCGCGGTATATAATGCGCGGGCTCTTCCATTTTGGGTACTGTCGCTCTATGCGCTTTCAGGATTGTTCTTAGGGAATTTGGGAATTCTGATTGCTGGTGTGTATCGAAGCGCAAAAAACAGAATTGTGGAGTCAAGGTCGACCGAACAGCCGGAGGAGACCGTCTCGGCGATGGCTGACACAGGCAGTGATGGCGTCGACACCGATGAATATTCCCCACCAAGCTCATTGATTGGACTCAGCCTTGGTGCGGAGGAGGTAGCTGAGGTACTTGTTCCCGGCAATCCGAAACCAACCGCGAAAGTGCGGTGGTTTGGAGAAGTTAACGAAGGCTTGGGGTTGCGTGGCCACATCGTGGTCGCATCGCTGGTTTCGGTAATTGTCTTCCTGATTTCAGGATTGGGGCTTTTCTCCCCGCAATCATGGTTGCCATTCAGCTCCACTCAGAGTTTTGTTCCTTCCTGGATTAGATGGAATTACACCGGTTATGAAGGAAAGGCCGACTATCCCGCATATCGCGAAATCATGGTCGCAATGCAGAACGTGGGAAAGAAATACGGCTGTGGCCAGGCGATGTGGGAGTACAACTCGCTGCAGAATTCATATGGCACACCAATGGCATTGATGCTGCTCCCGTATTGGACAAACAGTTGCATAGGATCGATGGAGGGGCTCTTCTTCGAGTCGTCGGCGACTACGCCATTCCACTTCATCAACCAGTCCGAACTCTCAGCTTATCCTTCTGAGGCAATGTCAGGTTTACCATACAACGGTCTAAACGTGGCGCTCGGTGTACAGCACCTGCAACTTCTTGGCGTCAGGTATTTCATGGCGTTCTCTCCGAATGTGGTGGCCCAGGCAAACCAGGACCCGCAGCTCCAGAAGATAGTGACAGTTCCTGCCATACAACCTTCTGCGGGGGCCAACTCGGTACTTGGCTGGACTTGGAATATCTACCTGGTTAAGAATTCTGCGAAGGTCAAACCCTTGAGTAGCTGGCCAGTGGTCCTAAATGGTGTCAACCCAAGCCAAGCATCGTGGGTGAACGGCGTTATGCCATGGTACAACAATCCAAATGAGTGGTCGACAATGCCCGCCCAGTCAGGACCGGCGAATTGGACCAGGGTGGCTTTGGGGTCAACGAACTACCCTTCAAATCCGGTCAGCCCGACGCAGGTGAGCAATATCAGTGAAAAGAATTCGTCGATCTCATTTAATGTCTCGAAACTTGGAGCTCCGGTCTTGGTGAAAGAATCGTACTTTCCAAATTGGCATGTCAATGGCGCTACAGGACCCTACCGCGTCGCCCCAAACTTGATGGTGGTCGTGCCGACATCGCATCATGTGGTCGTTTATTACGGTATGACTACGATCGACTACATTGGGTACGGCTTGACTCTACTATCACTTGTGGGTGTAGTTGCGTTAATGTTGAAGGGCGGTCGATCCAAGGAATTATCAGCTTCTATCGACTAGAGTTACTTTCCGTGCGTCTATCTGCTCTGGATGATATTGAAGTAAGGCAAAGGTTCTGAGACATATGATTTCCGAAATTTTCAAAGCATACGACGTCAGGGGCACCGTTCCGGACCAGTTGAATAGCGACATTGCTCGAGCAATTGGGGCCGCGTTTGCGGTATTCTCCAAGAGTCCCAGGGTGGCAGTGGCACGGGATATGCGAGTTTCCGGAGAGCAACTCAGTTCCGCCTTTATGGAAGGCGCCAGGGCTGTTGGTGCCGGAATAATTGACTTGGGGCTCGGTTCGACGGACATGTTGTACTTTGCGTCCGGTGACCTTGATATGCCCGGCGCCATGTTCACAGCCTCCCACAACCCGGCGATCTACAACGGTGTAAAGATGTGTCTTGCCAGCGCCCGGCCAATCAGTTCAGATACTGGGTTGCACGAGATTGCTGAGCTTTCCCAAAACTTTTTGGACCACGGAATTCCAACGGCGCCAAGGATTGGCTCATATGAGCAAAAGGAGATGCTGACCAGATTTGCGGAGCATGTGCGCTCATTCGTTGACCTTAAAAACCTCAGGCGTCTCAAGGTGATTGCGGACACGGCTAACGGCATGGGTGGCCTAGTGGTCCCTGCTGTCTTTTCGGCACTTCCATTTGAACTTGAAATACTCTTTCCTGAGTTGGATGGCAACTTCCCGAATCACCCTGCAGATCCCATTCAGCCGGAGAACCTTGTTGATCTCAAGCAGCGGGTAATTTCCACAGGTGCCGATATCGGTCTGGCTTTTGACGGTGATGCTGACAGGGTATTTCTCGTCGATGATCAAGGCCGCACAATCTCAGGATCCACTACAACCGCGCTTGTCGCCAGGACACTTGTTGGCAAGTTTCCGGGGTCAAAGATTCTTCATAATCTGATCTGTTCAAAGGCGGTTCCAGAAATAATTGCTGAGGGCGGTGGGATTCCAATAAAGACACGCGTAGGACACAGTTTTATCAAGACGGTCATGGGGGAAACCAACGCCCTATTCGCCGGCGAGCACTCGGGCCACTACTACTTCAGAGACAATTTTCGTGCTGACTCGGGTTTGATCGCAGCACTGGTTGTGCTCGAAGTGCTTTCCTTGACTGACGAACCGCTTTCCCGACTTCGGACAGAGCTTGAACGTTACAGTGCCTCCGGAGAGGTGAACACCAAGGTTCAGAATGTGAATGACGTTTTGGCTTTTATTGAGAATGCTTACCAGGGACGCGGCAAAATGGATCATATGGATGGCCTCACGGTAGATTTGGGAGATTGGTGGTTCAACGTGCGTCCTTCTAATACGGAGCCATTGCTGAGATTGAATCTCGAGGCCAGGTCCGATTCGGAGGTGGCGTCTAAGGTCCAGGAGGTCCTAGCCGTTATTTCCAAAGCCGATTCTGAAAGGAAATAGATTGACACTGGATCCCAAACTCTTGGAGATTCTTGCATGCCCTATCGACAAGGGAAAGCTGCTGTACTTTCCGGAGGAGGATACGCTTTACAATCCCCGGTTGAAGCGGCGTTATTTCATCAAGCAGAACATTCCCATCATGCTTGTCGATGAATCTCAAGTTGTAGATGAAAAAGAGCATGAACGGTTGATGGCGTTATAACGGGATAGCAAGCCGTACAAAGTTTCATTCATCTCATAAAATACAAGTTTGAGGTATCTGCATGTTTGATCAGGTTTTGGATTCGTCTCGTATGTGGGAGTACACGGCCGGTCTTCCAGAACAAGTGGCACTGGCGGCGACAAATGCGACTGCAACTCCGGGGTTGCCCTATAAGCACGAGATTGAGAATGTCGTTGTCCTGGGAATGGGCGGATCTGGTATCGCTGGCGATGTTTTGGTCGCAGTCGCGGCACCATTTATGTCGGTACCGGTGGCCGTGGTCAAGGCCTATACAATCCCAGCGTTTGTTGGTCCAGGCTCGCTAGTTTTTGCGATTTCGTTTTCCGGCAACACCGAAGAGACCATTGATGCATCGGCTGAGGCTCTTAGGCATGGCGCAAGAGTCGTATTTGTGACTTCCGGCGGAGAGCTGGCACAAATGGCGCGAGATTCAGGTGAGCCGCTTATCCGTGTGCCCGCCGATATTCCACAACCGCGTGCTGCGATCGGAGCCATGTCGATACCTCCCTTGGTTGTGCTCGAAGAGATTGGCCTCTTCCCTGGTGCGACGCACTGGATAGATCTAGCGGTGGCTCAACTCCAAAGGAGGAGAGACGCGCTTGTACAACCGCGATCTGAGATCGTGTCCATTGCGGAGCGTATTGGCGACACTATTCCCTTGATCCACTCTTCGGGTGCGATTGGAAGAGCTACCGCACAAAGGTGGAAAACTCAAATAAATGAAAATGCGAAGCGGCCTGCCTTTTTCTCGGTTTACTCGGAAAATTGTCACAATGAGCTGGCTGGCTGGGATTACCTAAACGACTTGACTAGAACACGAATGGTGGTCGTGAATCTTCGTCATGAGAGCGAACATCCTCAGGTCGTGAGAAGGTTTGAAATTGCCTATGATCTCATGGGGTCAAAGGTCAAAGATGTAATCTCCGTGAAGGGCGTTGGAGAAGGCGAGCTTTCGCAGCTGCTTGACCTCGTTTTAACCGGAGACTTTGTCTCTCTGCAGGTCGCCAAGAACAATGGGATTGATCCGGGGCCCATACCAGTCTTGAACGAAATGAAGAATAGGTTGGCGGGGCGATAGTGAAATCCGCATCAAATTTTAACGAGGAGGACTAATTGCAGTACGACATAGCCGATATTTCCCTGGCAGAGTTGGGGAGGCAGAGAATTGCCTGGGCCGACGTCAACATGCCCGTGCTGGCCTCGATAAGGGACCGCTTTGCCAAAGAAAGGCCTTTAGAGGGCCACACTGTGGCAGCGTGCATGCACATAACGACCGAGACAGCAAATCTGCTACGTGCTCTCAAAGCCGGTGGAGCCAATGTCGTCGCCTGTGCTTCGAATCCTCTTTCCACTCAGGACGACGTAGCCGCCTCGCTTGTTAAGGATGAAGGCATCTCCGTATTCGCCATCAAAGGCGAGGATGCCAAGAGCTATTACAGTCACATTGATGCCGCTCTGGATGCCCGTCCCACTATCACCATGGACGATGGTTGCGACCTAGTTACCCGGCTTCACAAAGAGAGGCCGGGTCAAATATCGGAAGTCGTGGCTGGAACAGAAGAGACAACGACTGGCGTGATAAGGCTCAAGGCCATGGAGGCTGATCGTGCGCTGGGATATCCGATAGTTGCGGTTAACGACGCTGACACAAAGCACATGTTCGACAATCGATACGGTACAGGCCAGTCCACTTTGGATGGCATAATTCGGGCCACTAACGTTTTGCTTGCCGGGAAAGTCGTTGTTGTCGCAGGCTACGGCTACTGCGGAAAAGGAGTGGCGTCTAGGGCCCGCGGGCTTGGTTCCCAGGTGGTTGTTACTGAGATTGATCCTCTGAGGGCGCTCGAAGCTGTGATGGATGGCTTCAGGGTGGAGACAATGGATGTGGCCGCAACCGAGGGGGACATCTTTATAACAGTGACTGGAAATCGTGATGTGCTGGTTAGGGATCACTTCCTAAAGATGAAAGATGGCGCAATCCTAGCTAATTCGGGCCATTTTGATATCGAAATTGATCTTGAGGCATTGGCTGGCCTGGCAACAGGCGAACGACGGCGTCAAGTGAGACCAATGGTCGAAGAGTTTTTGGTTCCTCAGGTGGGCAGTAACGCCAGGCTGATGGTGATCGCCGAGGGAAGGCTGGTCAATCTTGGAGCTGCCGAGGGGCACCCCGCCAATGTCATGGACATGAGCTTCGCAAACCAGGCGCTGGCTGCTGAGTGGGCGGTTCTAAACAAGAGTTCGCTGGAGCCAAAGGTATACGACGTGCCGGATGAGATTGACCAGGGGATTGCAGCGCTGAAGTTGGCGACCATGGGCATATCGATAGATGTTCTCACCGAGCGTCAGAAGGCGTACCTGGGTTCCTGGCATACGGGAACATGAATATTGGCGATAGAGTTGGTAGGAAGATCTGTTGTAGGTCTGTGGTTGAAAGTCGATGCCAGTCGCAGGCGAAACGATCCACGTAAGCCAACTTCTGGTTGGTGATCATGGTGCGGCTTAGAAGTAAGACCTGCCCACTTTGGCAGCGAATGGCGCTGCATGGTGGAGAAGCGATAAAACAGGATATGAGTCTGGGAACGGCGGGTTTTGCGCCTCAGACTCCGTGTCAATGGCTCAGCAGGCGAGTGTGGGGCAAAAGATCAGGTCAGCTACAACAGAATTCATCAGAAGAGGGGTGGGCTGTTCAAGAGCCCACCCCTTTCAATCAAGTCCAAGCAAATCCTAATTTTCATATTTTTAACTGATAAGTAGTAATTGCTATGGCGAATCACAGCTATTAGTTGCAGAATGGAATTGAGATTAATTTCTAATACAACATAAAGGGGGCACTGTGCAGATCGCTTTTCGCTCACGTAATGTCAGTATTGGCTCTGGTCAACGCGAAAGGATGGAAGAGCGCCTTAGTCACCTCGCTAAATTCCTGGACGGGATTGAGAAGGCTGAGATCTCGTTGTATGAGGAAAAAAATCCAAGAATTGCCGAACGAGAGGTTTGCGAAGTTTCGATGCATGGTCACGGCCATGTGGTCCGAGCCAAAGGTTCAGGCTTTGAGGTCATGGAAGCCTTTGACAAAGTTGTAGAGAAGTTAGAGCACCGCCTGGAGAAGCTGAAGGGAAAGCTAATCCTACGCACACAACCACACCACCGTTCTGAAAATGGCAAGGCAACTGCCAATGGCGCTCTTACTCACAGGGGTCCTGTGAAGACCAAGACCTTCAAGATCGAGTCAATGACTCCTGCGGAGGCAATTTTGCACATGGAGCTCTTATCACACAGCTTCTATTTCTTCACAAATGAAGACACCGGCAGCCCCGCCGTGGTCTACGAAAGGTCTGATGGAAGCGTAGGACTGATCGATTCAGAGGTGTCGGCCTAATTTGCGAGATGATAGTCACTAGCTTTCGAAGACCTCGGCACGCTCGTGCTGCTTCTCTAGATACGATGGAGGGGCCATGAGTGTATTTACGAGGATGTTAAGAGCCGGTGAAGGCAAGAAGGTGCGTCGTCTTGCTGAAATAGTTCCGTTGATTAATGACTTAGAGCCTGAGATTCAGACTCTAAGCGACGAGCAGTTGCGCGCCAAAACGGATGAGTTCAAGGCGCGACTCGCAGACGGGGAGACCTTAGATGACCTTTTGGTTGAAGCCTTTGCCGTCGTTCGAGAAGCTGCGGTAAGGACCATTGGTCAGCGGCATTTTGATGTTCAGCTTATGGGTGGCATGGCCCTCCACTTTGGCTGGATCGCTGAGATGAAAACCGGCGAAGGAAAGACGCTTGTGTCAACCCTTCCGGTGTATCTGAACGCCCTTGAAGGTAAGGGCGTTCATGTCGTCACCGTTAATGACTACCTAGCTCATCGTGATGCAACGAGTATGGGAAGGATATATGGCTTTTTGGGGTTAAAGACCGGTCTCGTGCTTCCGTCGGTGGAGGCCTGGTGGTCTCGCCAGGAGGCGTATAACTCCGATGTTACATACGGCACCAACACCGAGTTTGGCTTCGACTATCTGAGAGATAATATGGCCAGGTCGCTTGGGGAGATGGTTCAGCGTGAGCACAACTTCGCGATCGTTGATGAGGTTGACTCGATTCTCATCGACGAGGCGAGGACGCCACTAATCATTTCCGGTCCTTCGGACGAGTCGGCGCAGCTCTATTATCAGTTTGCCTCAATTGTAAGAACAATCGTTCCTGAAGTGGACTATGAGGTTGACGAAGAAAAGAAGATTGTAGTACCAACAGAAGAAGGCATCGAGAAGGTCGAAAAGCAGCTTGGCCTGGATAACCTTTATGATCTCGGTTCAGTGAACCTTCTTCATCAGCTTACGCAGGCACTTCGTGCCAAGGAGCTGTACAAGCGTGACAAAGACTATATCGTCGACAAAGGTGAAGTAAAGATTGTCGATGAATTTACAGGTCGGATCCTTGAGGGACGCCGCTGGTCAGAGGGATTACACCAGGCCGTTGAAGCGAAAGAACGGGTGCGGATCAAAGAGGAAAATCACACCTGGGCTACTGTCACTCTGCAGAACTATTTCAGGATGTATTCCAAGTTGGCCGGTATGACCGGAACCGCTGAGACAGAAGCATCTGAGTTTGCTGGCACCTACAACTTACCTGTGGTCCCAATTCCAACAAACAAAGAGATGGTCAGGAAGAACTTTCCAGATGTCATTTACAAGTCGGAAATGGCCAAGTTTAACGCTGTCGTCGAAGACATTGGGGAGAGAAACGCGCTTGGACAGCCTGTGCTTGTAGGTACAGCTTCTGTGTCAAAGTCGGAGGTGTTGTCACAACTTCTGTCTCAAAGAGGAATACCTCATAACGTTTTGAATGCAAAGCAGCACTTCAGGGAGGCTGAGATCGTTGCCCAGGCTGGGCGGCTAGGTGCCGTAACGGTTGCAACGAACATGGCTGGTCGTGGAGTGGACATACTCCTTGGTGGAAACCCTGAAGGGCTGGCAATTCAGGACCTGAATTCACATGGCATCGATCCTACGGACCCCGCAAATGAATCAGTGGTTACCGAGACACTGGCACGGTTCCAAAAGCAATGCCAGATAGAGGGTGACAAAGTAAGAGAGCTTGGCGGACTGTACGTACTGGGTTCAGAACGTCACGAGAGCCGTAGAATTGATAACCAGTTACGTGGTAGGTCAGGGCGTCAGGGCGACCCAGGTGAAAGCCGATTCTACCTCTCCTTGGAAGACGAACTCATGCGGCTATTTGCTACCGGGGCGGTTTCCTACATTCTCGAAAGGACTTTTCCAGATGACACTCCGCTCGAGCACAAGATGGTTTCTAAAGCAATAGAGCGTGCTCAGTCGACGGTAGAAGGCAAAAATGCGGAAATTCGAAAGGAAGTTCTTAAATACGACGAGGTATTGGACGCCCAACGCAAGGTTATCTACAGGCTGCGCAAGTCTGTCTTGGAAGGAGAAGACCTCAAGGCTAGGACCGTGGAGATCATTGAAAAGACCCTCGATCAACTTGTCGACAAGTACCTCGTCTCTGAGTTTCAGGAACAGTGGGAACTTCCGGGTTTGGTGACTGAGGTCAGCCAGTACTTCCCAACCACTTTCAGTGTTGAAGAGCTTTCCGAGGCGGTGTCCAGAGAACAGGTCTATGAAAGCCTCAGACAAGAGGTTATGAGTATTTACGAGAAGCGCGAGATGGAGATTCCAGGTGGAGTTGACGTTGCAAGAGCGTTGGAGCGTGATGTGATGCTGGCGGTAATCGATCAGCGCTGGAGAGAGCATCTCAGCGAAATGGACTCTCTGAGAGAAGGCATTAATCTTCGCGCAATGGGCCAGCAGGATCCTCTAGTCGCATGGCAGCGAGAGGGCTACGCAATGTTCGCGCACCTCATAGAGGTAATTGATGACGATTACTTCAAGTACATCTTCCATGTTGAGTTGGTCCAGGAAGAGGCGCAGGGAGCGGATCTTTCCAAAGCCAGTTATTTGGGACAGAATGAACCCGTCATGGACCTCGCTGTTCTGGGACGAGTTCAGCCTGCGGAAGATAATTTAGCGGTCACGGATAGGCCTCCAAAGTCGGTTGCGCCCTCGGTCCAAGAGACAATGTCTCAAGCAATGGACAATGAGGCTAAGATTCTTCCGTTTACGAAACCGACTTCTGAAAAGTTGGGTAGGAATGACTTATGCTGGTGTGGTTCTGGTCAAAAGTTCAAGAATTGCCACGGCAAAAGGGATGCCTAACAGGTAGTTTGCTGTCGGGTTATAGGTCTAGGACAAATTTTGAAATCTTTTGATGATGAGCTGTCTGTGCTCAATAGGCGACTGGATGATGCGAAGCTGATTCTAGGTTACGACGCACTGTCGGCGAGAAAAAGTGAATTGGAAAAACTGGTTAGTGACGCAAACCTCTGGGATGATCCTGACCACGCCAGGAAGGTCACGGCTGAATATTCGTCGGTCAGCGATGATCTGGGCCTTATTTCATCACTGGTTCGCGATCTCGAGGATGCCGAGACCCTCTACGATCTCAGTCAGGAGGAGGGCGACGATAGCCTGGAAGTTGAAATTGTCAATGCTGTTGCAGCCTTGGCCAAGGAGTTCGATTCCCTTGAACTTCGGCTCCTTTTTTCCGGTGAGTACGATTCGAAAGACGCGGTATGTGAAATTCATGCCGGCGCGGGTGGCACTGATGCCCAGGATTGGGCGGAGATGATGCTGCGAATGTATCTTAGGTGGGCGGAGCGTCGCGGTTTTGAGGTGGAAATTGATGAAGTGTCCCCTGGCCAGGAAGCGGGGATACTTTCAGCGACGATGATAATCAGAGGTAGGTTTGCCTACGGCCTTCTTAGGGCTGAGAAGGGGGTTCACCGGTTGGTTAGGATTTCGCCCTTTGGCGCAGCGGGTAAGCGGCAGACAAGTTTTTCTTCATTTGACACGGTACCGTTTATGGACGAAATGGTTGATGAAATTGCCATCGATGAGAAGGAACTACGAATTGATACCTATAGGTCATCTGGTGCAGGCGGACAACACGTAAATGTGACCGATTCGGCGGTAAGAATCACGCACCTTCCTAGTGGAATTGTCGTATCTTGCCAAAATGAAAGAAGTCAACATCAAAATAAGGCCAAGGCATTACAGATTCTGGCGGCTAAATTGGTTGAGCGGCAGAGGCAACAGCGTCGGGCGGAAATTGATGCAATTGCTGGTCCGCAATCCGAAGTCGGATGGGGGAACCAAATTCGATCTTACGTTTTAGCTCCATATCAGTTAGTGAAGGATTTGAGAACGGGCACGGAAACTGGAAACGTGGATGCGGTTTTAGACGGTGATCTCGATAGTTTTATGGAGTCATATTTGCGCTGGGAGCGGGCCAATATCTCCTGAAGCGGTAATGAAAGTGCCTATGATGAGCATGATTCTCCAACAAACACTGTCAATCTCCTCGGCGTATGGAGGCCAAGCGTGATCAAAGTAGACAGAGTCAACAAGCGCTACAAGGAGGATCAGTACGCGCTCGTAGATTGTTCCCTTGAGATTGATAGGGGTGAATTTGTATTCGTCGTGGGCGCGTCGGGATCCGGAAAATCCACCCTTTTGCGGCTGCTGCTACGGGAGGAGAGACCTGACTCCGGGCAGGTCTGGGTGGCGGGTAAAGAGTTGGCGTCCATGCCTGGCTGGAAGGTGCCCTTCTTCAGAAGGAATATTGGGGCAATCTTTCAGGACTTTCGACTTTTGCCGAATAAGTCTGTATTCGACAACGTGGCGTTTGCTCTTGAAGTGATTGGAAAGTCCAAGCGCCATATCTTAACCCAGGTTCCACAAATGCTGGAATTGGTTGGTTTGCATGACAAGCAGGATAGATTTCCCGATGAGTTGTCTGGTGGCGAACAGCAAAGAGTAGCTATTGCCAGGGCGTTCATCAATCGGCCCCTCATCCTTTTAGCCGATGAGCCGACTGGGAACCTCGATCCGGAAAATTCTTGGAGCGTAATGGGTCTGCTTGAGCGAATTAATAGGACTGGGACAACGGTGCTGATGGCAACTCACGACGTGGGAATTGTTGACTCAATGAGGCGGCGCGTCATAGAACTCGATCATGGTGAGATAAAGCGGGATCAGAACCGTGGAGTTTATGGGCTTGGACAGCAGTCAAGCTAAGTGTTAAGGAGCAAGAGTGGCAATATCGTTGGAATACGTGGTCAAAGAGACTACTGGCAATTTGTGGCGGAACAGACTTATGAGCTTGGCGGCGGTCCTGACAATTTCCGTGTCCTTAGCTCTGGCCGGCGCGTCTCTGCTTCTGAAGCAAGGGGTTTCCACTGCGACGTCCCAGTGGAAGGGGGGTGTACAGCTTCTAATCTTCATGCATCCAACCGCCACCACAGCTCAGACAAAGGCGGTTTCCAACCAGCTGAAATCTCTACCAGAGATCAAGAGTTACTTTTATATGGACCAGGCGAAGTCATATGTGGAATTTAAGCAGCTCATGGCCAATTCTCCCGAATTGGTACAAAGCGTAACCCAATCTCAAATTCCACCTTCTTTCAGGGTAGTGCTGAAGAACCCAAATGACGCCCCATCTGTTGGTTCTCTGTTTCAGCAACAAGCGGGTGTAAAAGATGTCAATTTCAATCGTGGTGCGATAAATACGATGTTGCACGTCACCTCAATTGTGCAACTTGTCATAGTGGCTTTGGCGATAATTCTGTTGATTTCTGCTTCCGTATTGATACTCAATGTCATCCGTGTCGCGATCTTTTCCCGGCGTCGGGAAGTCGCTGTGATGAAACTCGTAGGCGCCACCAACTGGTTCATTC
This sequence comes from Actinomycetes bacterium, assembly GCA_021777475.1. Taxonomy (GTDB): domain Bacteria; phylum Actinomycetota; class Acidimicrobiia; order Acidimicrobiales; family Acidimicrobiaceae; genus SCQM01. The sequence goes on from JAJYDM010000001.1 coordinate 18,848, forward strand.
GAATTCCGTTCATGTTGGAAGGGATGATTCAAGGTCTGGTGGGAGCCCTTGTGGCGGTCGTGGCAGTCGTGGGCATACAGGCGCTCTTTGAGTATGTAGTGGCACACTTCCAGGTCGCTGTATTATCAAATTTTTTGGTGTCATCTCATGATGTGCTGATGACTGAGCTCTTTGTCGTCGCAATGGGGATCATTGTTGGTACCGCCGGATCAGCCTTCGCAGTCAGGCGATATCTGGAGGTCTGAGCCACTTGCCTGGTGGTCGATGGCCAATGCTGGCAGCAACGCTTCAAGTTCGCCCCCGCCTTCAATTTTCAAAAAGTCACTTGTTGCCAGGTGACGCCTCCATTGTGTGTCATGATGAAGTCTGACGATACCAGTCCGGCGGTGGTGGCATTGCCTTCTATGGCAAATCCCTGAGTGTTAGTCGTAAATCCGAGATCGTGGATTGGTGCTCCCCCAAATGTCGCGCTGGAGATTACGGTTTTCCAAGTGGTTCCCCCATCTGTGCTCAAGTATAGGAAGGTGGCACCCGATGAGGCGGTGACAGCAATGGTGTTGCCGTCAGGTGAGGCTATCGCGCCAAGAATTCCTCCCAACGGAGGTTTACCCGATGTGGGGGTGAATGTTGCCAGATTTCCCGACTTTACAATTGTTTTTTCCTGTGTGCCAGCACCCGCATCACCACCGCAGGCCAGGATGATTTGCGGATCTGAGGATCCTGCAACTGGTGTTGCCAGAGCTACTGCGGGATTGGTCGGAATTCCATTGAGACAGTCCGGGTTCAGATGCGTCCATGTCGTGGTCCCAGTTGCTTGGTAGTATAGGTCACCCTTGTTATCATTCACGGCAATCAGGGTTCCGAATGGATTTGTGACTACCCTGGGAAGCCATCCTGGCGAAAATGTGGGTTGTGCGAGTTGGGTAAAGGCATCTTGGGTGGCAGGAGAGCTGTACAGTAGCTCAGCCCCCGGCAAGGCCGTATTTGGATTTCCGGCGATCAAATATGTGGTCGTGCCATTGGTTTCAAGCGAGTTGACTCCGTAGGAACTCGGAGCTCCGGAGAGTGTTACCCTATGCCATGTGGTTCCACCGTCGTACGTAGAATAAAGGCTTGGCCCGTAGAGATAGCCGTCGAGGATGTTCACGAAACGGATCCTCGATACGGCGGAACTGTTGGTAGTCAGTAACGGTCCTTGGGCTAGGGGGACGTTTGGCGCCGGAATCGCGAGCCAAGTCTTTCCCCCATCCTGAGTCCGGGCAATTGTCAGACAAGGACTGCCGGTGCAATTAGAGATTCCAAGGACGAAGCCTACTGTGGACGAAACGAACGTGGCAGATTCCGGCTCAAAGCCAGATGGTAGTGGCGTTCCTACCGGGGCCGTTGTTGGTGGGATGGTGGTAGTTGACGACGTGGTGGAGGTGGAGGTGGTGGTTGAAGTTGTAGTCGTCGTGGTGGGAGAGGCGCTCTTATGCGCCGCGCTAAGACTGTAACCGATAGCCGCCCCAATAATGATCACGAGTGCAGCCACTCCTGATGTGATTACGATTTTCCTTTGCCTGGTCATGGCATTCCTCCGCAAATAGCCCTTATTTCATCTACAATGATCGATCAGATTGGATCGTCGATGGTCGTTACGGCTGCAGCAATGACCCTCTCTTTCCGGCGACCGTTTGTCGCAAAACCTGGACAAGTGCGTAATTTCCCTGCCCTTAGGCTAGTCCGCGTTAACCTTACCTTTTCGAAGTTACAAGGTGTTGGCGGCGAAAAATCGGGCGTACCAGTTATGAATCTGTCTGCTACTGACTTAATCCTAGCTGGTCAGAACCTATTAATCCGTGGGTGGTTCTCACCAAGGCACTTTTTTGGGGTACTGTCGAAGGTGCCACTTAGTTGGTACGGCAAATCCCTTGGCATCTACTAGGTCTGGATGTTCAGAAAGTGAGTTGAAGTGACATCTGAGTTTCCAGTTGTTCCAGTTTCGAGTCCAATATTCGAGGCACTCGCTCTTGGCCAGAGCATCTGGTATGACAATGTGAGGCGATCCCTGATAAGTTCTGGCCGATTGACAAGAATGGTAAGTGAGGATGGTCTCCGTGGCGTTACCTCAAACCCTTCGATCTTCGACAAGGCAATTGCGGGATCGACTGACTATACAGAGGCACTTTCAGTTATCAGGCAAAGGGGAAACTTGGATGCCAAATCGGCCTACGAAGAGCTTGCATTCAGCGACATTCGGGCGGCTGCTGATATTTTGTATTCAGTCTATGATGCGAGTTCAAGGCAAGACGGTTATGTGAGCATAGAGGTGCCGCCGAATCTGGCCCGTGACACACAGGGGACGATCGACGAAGCGGTACGAATCTGGCAGATAGTTGATCGGCCAAACATGATGGTCAAAGTGCCTGGCACAGCTGAGGGTATTTTTGCGCTAAGATCCTTGATAAGGCTGGGAATAAATGTAAACGTGACTTTGCTCTTTTCAGTTCAGACATGTGAAGAGGTTGCCCGGGCATATATAGAAGGACTTTCGGACCGACTTTCTGATGGCGCAAGAGTCGACACTGTAGCGTCTGTCGCGAGTTTCTTCATTAGTAGAATCGATTCAGCCGTCGATCCCCTGGTGAGCAGTGCCCTTGCCGGAAAAATAGGAATCGCCAGCGCCAAGGTGGCTTATAGGCGCTACAAAGAGATATTTTCCGGTATGGATTGGCAGCGTTTTGCCGAGGCGGGGGCAGTTCAGCAGAGGTTACTTTGGGCTTCGACCGGAACCAAGAATCCCGCGTATCCAGACCTCCTGTACGTAGAGTCATTGATTGGACCGAACACCGTTAACACCCTTCCCCCGGCGACTTACGAGAGTTTTAAAACCAAAGGGCGGGTTGCACCGACATTGGAGGAGTCGTTTGAGGAGGCAGAACGTTTGCTGATACGTCTTTCTGGTGAGGGAATTTCACTTCAGAATATCACCGGGAAACTTCTGGATGAGGGGCTCGCATTGTTCGATGACTCGTTCAGGAAACTTCTTAAATCCATTGAGGATTCCATTGGAAAAGATGTTCCGTCCGCCTTGGCGCTTGATGCGAGACTTCCGAATGCGATATCCGAGAAAGTGCAGGAGATTACTGACGAATGGCGCGAATCATCAAAGGTTGAGCGGATGTGGCTTCACGATCGCCGGATATGGAGCAGCACCAATGAAGACAAGTGGTTGGGGTGGCTGGCCACTCCAATGGACCAACGCTCCCATCCGCATCACTTTCATCAGATTACGAAGATGGTGGGTGGCAATAGATTCAATGATGCCATAGTCCTGGGAATGGGCGGTTCAAGTCTTTGTCCAGAGGCACTATCAATGACGTTCAATCCTGTCGAGGGCTTTCCCCGACTTGGAATTCTTGACTCCACCGATCCCACACAAATCAGGGATCTTGAAGCAAGGCTTGACCTTAGTAAAACGTTATTCTTTGTCTCGTCGAAGTCCGGGACCACTCTAGAGCCAAACATCTATGCGGACTACTTTTACGAGCGGACCAAAGAGGTCGTAGGAGAGGATGAGGTTGGAAAGCGTTTCATTGCAATCACCGATCCAGGATCGCCTTTGGAGCAAAGGGCTAAAGCTGAAAAGTGGCGAGGTGTATATCATGGTGTGCCAGCCATTGGGGGCAGGTACTCAGCACTGAGTGACTTTGGAATGATACCTGCCGCTGCCTCGGGGATTGACGTATTCGAGATTTTGGATCGAGCAGAGACCATGGCGCACGCATGCGCGTCATGTGTGCCGCTGGGTGATAATCCTGGTTTCGTTCTTGGTGCAATTATCGGTGCGTCGACGGTTTTGGGCCGCGACAAGCTGACCATTGTGACCTCCCCTTCTATTTCTGATCTTGGTGCATGGTTGAGCCAGCTCCTTGCTGAGTCGACTGGTAAGGACGGCAAAGGTGTTGTGCCAGTTGATGATGAACCCCTTGGCAGCCCTGAGAACTATGGAAACGATCGCTTTTTTGTTCAGATCAGGCTGATTTCTGAAACAGATGATGAGGTGGACAGGAAAATTGATGCGTTAGCCAAAGCCGGTCACCCTGTGTGCAGAATCGACCTCGGGGATGCTTATGATCTGGGTAGGGAGTTTTTCCGGTGGGAGTTTGCCACCGCCGTTGCAGGCTCAGTCATTGGGATCGACCCATTCGATCAGCCCGATGTCGAGGACGCAAAGTTGATCACAAGGGATTTAACGGAGAAGTACGAAGCGACTGGTTTGCTCCCGGAATTGCCGGCACTGGCTAAAGAGGGAAACTTTGCTCTGTTTGCGGACGAGGCCAATGCTGAAGTGTTGCGGAGCTTAGTCGCTGAAGGGGGAGTGAGAGAGTTCCTTTCAGCGCACTTTCGCAGGACTATGCCTGGTGAATACACCGCCTTTCTTGCCTACATTCCTATGAGTTCTTCCAATGAGTTGAGGCTAAGAAACATGAGGACTATGGTCCGTGATCGTCTGAAGGTGGCAACTTGTGTGGGATTTGGCCCACGTTTTCAGCATTCCACTGGCCAGGCATACAAAGGTGGGCCAAATACCGGAGTGTTTCTTCAGATTACTTGTGATGATTTGTTAGATGTCAGTGTTCCCGGCCACTCCTACACATTCGGCTTGGTCAAGGAAGCTCAAGCTCGTGGGGATCTGGATGTACTCGCCAAGAAGGATCGCAGAGTTTTGAGAATCCACATTTCCGGCGACTTGGAAAAAGGTCTAGAGGATCTTGGAGGAATGTTCACAGACTTTTTCGGTCGGTAATGAGAAGCCGACATGCCAATAATTTTACTTCATAGCCCATTTTTTGAGGCGGAGAGGATTTGATAATGCAATTGGGAATGGTTGGGCTTGGCAGGATGGGTGCAAATCTGGTGCGCCGTTCAATGGCATCTGGTATCGAATGCGTCGTTTATGACGTCAATTCTTCAGCCGTCGACTCTTTAGTCAAGGACGGGGCGATTGGCGCTGCTTCCCTTAATGATTTCGTCAAAAAACTCCGTGTTCCACGAAACGTTTGGATTATGGTCCCTGCAGGGGAAATTACGGAGAAAACAGTCAGAGAACTTGCCGAGGTGCTGGACAGCGGCGATGCGATTATCGACGGGGGAAACTCCTACTATCGGGACGATCTTAGAAGGTCAGAGGAACTCAAGAAAAGGGATATTCATTATCTTGACGTCGGTACCAGCGGGGGGATTTGGGGTCTCGAACGCGGGTATTGCCTTATGATAGGTGGTGACAGCGAAGTAGTCGAACGGATGACCCCCGTCTTCACTGCCATTGCACCCGGACCTGACGCAGCGCCTCGCACTGCCGGGCGCACCGGCGAATTTTCGTCGGTTGAGCATGGATATCTGCATTGTGGGCCAGTTGGGGCGGGCCACTTTGTAAAGATGGTGCACAATGGAATCGAGTACGGTCTCATGGCAGCATACGCTGAGGGGCTCAATATTCTAAAAAGTGCTAATGCAGGAACTGTTAATAGGGCGTCCGATGCTGAAACCGCACCGCTCGAGCATCCGGAGTATTATCTCTACGATCTTGACCTTACTCAAATTACTGAAGTTTGGCGAAGAGGGAGCGTGATCTCATCGTGGTTGCTGGATCTGACTGCCCAGGCATTGGTGGAATCTCCCCGTTTGAATGAATTTTCCGGTCAGGTGTCCGACTCCGGTGAAGGCCGGTGGACTGCGGTGGCAGCCATCGAGGAAGGTGTGCCCGCGCCGGTACTCACGGCAGCGTTGTCCTCGAGATTCTCATCAAGGAATCTTGGGCATTTTGCGAATCAGCTGCTTTCGGCGATGCGTATGCAGTTTGGCGGCCATGCGGAGAAGTCTGAAAGCTGAACCGTAAGAAACGCAAATCAAGCTGACTTCAGGTGGAACGCGAAAGAAAGGGTTTGCAGATGACCGATGGCCCTGTTGCCATTTTGTTCGACATAGACGGAACACTAATTACGAGCGGAGGTGCGGGTACCCGTGCATGGGCTTTGGCATTTGATGAGGTATATGGGGTCAAGGTGGACATTTCTCAGTTCTCAGACCTAGGTATGACGGATCCGGAAGTTGCTGTCAGAAGTTTCGAGGCTGTTTTGGGCCGTAAGCCACAACCTAAGGAACTGGTTTCTATTTTGGAAAGGCATGTTCACTACCTGGCTCAAACTGTGGAAAGTTCTGAACGGTACAAGGTTCTCGATGGTGCCGAGGAGTTGCTGACCGATCTCATCGGGCGTGGCTACATGCTGGGATTGGTTAGTGGGAACAGTGAAAAGGGCGCGCACATTAAGCTGAGCAGGGCAAATCTGAACCGCTTTTTTTCATTTGGTGGTTTCGGGTCGGATTCGGCCGACAGGAGCGAACTGACAAAGACAGCCCTCCAGAGGGCGGAGTTGGCTTTTGGGCGTCAAATTGCTCTTCCACAATTTCTTTCGGTTGGCGATACTGCTCGTGATGTAGAGGCTGCGCATGCGGTGGGAATCAAATGCGTCGGCGTTGCCACCAGCAAGTTCACCAAGCAAGACCTTCTTGATGCCGGTGCTGACTATGTCATTGGATCGTTGAGAGAAGGTTTGCCGATCCAGTCTTCGGTTTCGGTTCAATGAATCCGGGCCTGTTACTTGACACAGTCGGGTTGAGGAAAGGATCTTGGACTCAGGTGATCAAGTTTTTTATTAGGTCTGCGGTTGGCAAATGAAAGGCGAGTAGTTTTGGGTCGACGAAGCGGTACATCAGAAGCTGCCAATCATGAGACGGTGCCTCGACCAAGAGACACGGTGATCATCCTTTTTGGTGCCACTGGAGATCTGGCTAAGAGAAAGCTCTTGCCGGGATTGTTTCATCTTGCAGAGGCGTCATTGATGCCTGCCAGATTTCATATCATCGGTTGCGCCCCGGAAGGTTCCGGTGCCGATGAGTCTGACTTTGGTGATTACGTTCATGAGGTTCTTGGCAACTTCGCGCGCAAAGAGGTTACAAATGAGTCATGGGCCAGGTTTGCACCCCATATCTCATTCGTTGCAACAAATAAGGGTGGGCTGGGAAACCTATCCGCCCAGGTCAAAAGGGCTGAAGCCACCATGGATGATCCCACTCGAATTATCTATCTGGCGGTCCCGCCCCCCGCCTTTACGGAGATGGTCGCGCTGCTTGACGTTGAGGGGATGGTGAACGATTCAACTCGGCTTGTTATCGAAAAGCCGTTTGGAGCAGATCTGAATTCTGCTCGTCGACTTAATGGTGACCTCCACAGAGTTTTCAAGGAGTCTCAAATATATCGGATCGATCACTTCTTGGGCAAAGAGGCGGTGCAAAATATATTGGCATTCCGGTTCGCCAATGGTCTTTTTGAAGCTGCGTGGAACAACCGCTACATAAACTATGTGCAAATCGATGTCCCGGAGACTCTCACGGTTGAGGGAAGAGCAGGGTTCTATGAGGCCACAGGTGCTTTCAGAGACATGGTGGTTACGCACCTGTTTCAGCTGCTGGGTTTTTTGGCAATGGAGCCGCCGGCACGTTTGAGCGCTCACGAACTTCATGACAAGAAGATTGAAGCGTATAGGGCAATCAAGCCGATAGACGTTGCCCGGGTGGTGTATGGACAGTATCTGGGCTACAAAGATGAACCAGGTGTTGCCCCAGATTCCAATGTGGAGACGTTTGTGGCGCTGGAGGCTGCCGTAGAAAATGAGAGATGGTCGGGCGTTCGCTGGTTTCTTCGAACCGGAAAGGCCATGGCGGAAACCCGGACCTCTGTAACGCTGGGATTCAAAGAGAGTCCGTTACACATGTTTGAACTTGATCCGGCCTTCAACTCCAAGATTCGGCCTAACGAGTTAATTTTTGAGTTGTCCGACCCTGGAAGTGTGACCATGGAGGTGTTGGTAAAGGAGCCAGGGCCAACTGCGAGACTGGAAGTCGCACCTATCTCGTTTCATTACGATGAGTCCACACTTGTTGCTTTGGAGCTAGAGGCATACGAGAGGCTTTTCCATGATGTCATGTTGGGCGAACACCTACTTTTCAATAGGGCAGATGCAATTGAGAGATTGTGGGAGATTTCTCAGCCTCTCCTCTCATCACCTTCCAAGCCAAAGGAGTATGCGCGGGGCAGCTGGGGTCCCCATGGTACCGAATCTCTGGTATTGCCATTCAGATGGCATTTGCCAGAGGTGACTTAATAATTTAGGACGCTTGATTGAAATGCAGTTCTGACCTACGTGCGCCTAATCAATTACAGATGCTTGTCAGCAACAATATTGCGATAAGAGTATTTGGAAAGTTGGTTTCGCTATGCAGAGCCGTTGCCTTTTGAGGCAAGTATCAGGCTTTCAATGGGCAAAGTTTTCACTTCAACTGAACTGCAAGCCCTTTCTTCCCGACCCGAGGCCGCTCGTCATCTTTCGGTAACTCTAGGCAACCGTTCCATTTCCTGACTTACCTATTAATGGAGCTGAGCATTTCGATGCGCCAATATTAGAGGTCGGTGCGGATGGATCTACGAGGAGGTTATCGGCTGGACGTGTGTTTCTGGTGAATGATGCGGAAAAGAGTTTCAGCGCTGTTTCGAGAGATCATGGGAGTTGAAGCGTAGGAAGTTTCTTCCGTGGTGTTGCGTTGCCGGGCGATGTTTCGTCAAATTCCGATGCGGCCGAACTATTGGGATCGCGATTGGTGGATGCCAAGGCAGTGGTGTTGATATCGTCAATTAAGCGGCTGTACATAGGTGTCCACTAGGACCCATTTTTTACGAGGATCCTTTTCCCCGGACATGGTGCAAGTGAGGGTGAATGTGGTTAGATAATGGTTGTTTTCGACGCCACGTGCATGTCAATTGAAGGATCGCCGCTGTGTCACATTGTATCGGTTTCGAATGATAAAAATCGAGTGGTGCAAGTTTGGGATTTGTCATTTCAAGAGCTAGAACCGGTACGCAGCTTTGTGGGATGACATGGGCAGGTTGTGCTGAAAAGTTTGCCGAGGTGGTTAATTCCCTCGAAGGTATCGCTGGCATCGACGCTGGGGTAGTCAAATATGGAGCGACTGATGACTGGCGTTCCACCAAGGTGGCAAGTTTTCCCTCCCCCGGCTCTCCCCAGCAAGTGGGGTTAGAGCAGGCGGACACCTATTGAGTCGAGTGCGAGGCTCTTCGTTGCTCGCTCCAGGTCGACGATTTCTTAAATTCACCAGACAATAAGCCGGAGTTTACCTTCTGTTTACTTGTTGTTTACCTTGAAATCCTAGTTTGACATTGGATGAAAAACGAAGTCCTGGGGCATTGGCGAGGATTTTGGACTCCCCAGACAAGGAGTAGCTGATGTCGTCAGATAATGGCAGTAGCAGTGAGAATATCTCGTCGATTTATAAGACGCTTGATGATGCGTCGTTGAATCGCAAGCACTGGGTTACCGTGATTACCGCAGGAATGGGATTTTTTACCGACGCCTACGACCTTTTCATAATTGGTACGGTGACGGCGATTCTTACCCCTCTATGGCATCTGTCAACGGGCCAGCTTTCACTCTTGAATTCGATTTCCCTTCTCTCGTCTGTCTTTGGGGCAATTCTTTTTGGAAAATTGATGGATCGCCTTGGCCGCAAGAAAATGTATGGCGTCGAGGTTGCACTACTGGTATTGGGTGCGGTTGCGTCGGCTTTTTCTCAGAACTTTACAGAGCTACTCATTTTCAGAATTGTTGTTGGAATCGGCGTCGGTGGGGATTATGCCACTTCCGCGGTCATAACTTCGGAATATGCGAACCAGCGTGACAGAGGCCGTTTAATTGGAACCGTTTTTGCCATGCAGGGATTTGGCCTTTTGGCCGGTCCTCTGTTTGCGTCGATTTTGTTGGTCACGGGCGTGTCCCACGATTTTGCATGGCGGGTAATGCTTGGATTTGGTGCTATTCCTGCGGCATCGGTCATCTATCTGCGACGCAAGATTAAAGAGACACCTAGGTTCACCATGAACGTCAAGGGAGATCTGGCTTCAACGGCGGAAGCAATTCGTTGGACGACTGGCAAGACGGTTGATCTGTCGGCCTCAGTCCCTCACATTTCGCAAAATGGCAACCGCGCCCGTCTCTCTGATCCGAGGTTCCTCAAGCGGTTGATTGGTACTGCGGGGACATGGCTACTAATGGACGTTGCCTTCTACGGCAATGGTGTTTCATCTCAGGTTATATTGAAGGCACTGTTTGGCGCAAAAGCCACCCTGCTGCACAACACCGTCGTGGCAGCTCTATTGTTTCTGGTGTTCGCGGTTCCCGGATATTGGGTGGCTGTTTACTTTCTGGACAAGATTGGGCGTAAGAGGATCCAGGTTCAGGGTTTCTTGATAATGACCGTTGGTTATGCCCTGATTATGGCGGTGCCAGGAGTCGTTAAGGTGCCACTTCTATTTCTAGTGATTTATGGGATCACCTATTTTTTTATCGAGTTTGGCCCAAATGAGACAACGTTTGTCTATCCGTCTGAGATCTTCCCAACATCTATTCGTGGAATTGCCGATGGCCTTTCGGCGGCAGGAGGAAAGATTGGCGCGTTTGTGGCAGCTTTGTTGATGCCGACTGTCGTGAAGGACTTTGGTCTTTCATATGCCATGGGGATCCTCGCAGTCGTGTCACTGTTAGGTGTCTTTTTGACCATATGGGCCTTGCCCGAGCCTATGGGCCAGACGCTGGAGCACGCATCAGGTGAAGTTGGACAGGAACAGGGAGAATCTCGGCAACAGGTGAGTTAGGTGGCTGTAGTTCCTTTGACGTCTGTTCCCGGGTATTTGAAAGAGAGTGGGAGCTGATAAGGCAAGCGGTTCGCAGAGTCCGGTCCACCAGGAAAAAATTGGTGAGACTCACCGGGTGAAGAGCGAATGAAGGAGCGCCTGGGAATGTCCAGGCGCTCTGGGATGGTGGATGGCCGGTCTTGGGCCTTTCTGGGTCAAATCGAATGTCCATTTGAAAGCTGTAATGCGCAAGACTGGTTCTTAAAAGTTAAAAGTGGAGGTGGCGGGAATTGAACCCGCGTCCTTCAGCTTCTTAGTAGGGCTTCTCCGAGCGCAGATAGAGAAGAATTGTCGACCACGGATAACTTCTATCGATTACCCGATGGCTTATCCCAATTTGATTTCCTTTGATTGCCTTTGGGATGGACAACCTAAGTAAGTCCCACTAGTCGTCGCTCAGAATCACTCCGTGGAACTAAGAGCGGCTGAACGTTGCCTACTTATTAAGCGGCAAGGGCGAGTTGTGACTCGTCGTTTATTTTATGTTTCCGACTCTTTTACGTGGATCCGGAGACCACGGCTCGCTTCACCTACCTCGACGACCAAAGTCGAAGCCTGTCACCCCCGTGTTTGATTTCTATCGAATACTATATTCTAACGTCCCTCAGAGAGCATTTATCTCTTGCGGGCGTTTGCAAGCTCCCTTTGGGTATCTCTCTGTACGTCTCGCTGCGCAATCGCAGCTCTTTTGTCATAGGCTTTGCGTCCTTTTGCAAGGCATACCTCCATCTTGGCCCTGCCATTTTTCAAGTAAATCGAGAGTGGCACGATTGTAAGGGCTTGAAGTTTGGTGCGCACAGCAAGCTCATCAATTTCGTCTCTGTGCATCAGGAGCTTCTTGGGGCGGTCCGGGTCATGCGAGCCAAAGCCATGGGCGAAGTCGTAGGGGGGGATGTGGGCTTGATACACCCAGGCCTCGTTTCCATCGATTCTTACAAAGCTGTCTCTGATTTGTGCCTTTCCTAATCTGATGGACTTGATTTCAGACCCCTTCAGTTCAAGGCCGGCTTCAAACGTCTGCACAATGTCGTAATCGTGTCGCGCCTTTCGATTCTGCGAGACGACTTTAATACCTGATGCAGCAGCTGATTGTTTATTTGGATTTGATTTTTTGGTAACCATTTGTCTTCTCTCAAGCTAGCCTGCCAAGGGTGCTTATTATTTCGCAAATGTTTCTTGACGAGATGATTGCGCATGCAATCCGTGAATATCCTCTAGAGGCCTGTGGACTAATTTCTGGCGAGAAGGACCTAGTCAAAGGTTTTTACAAGACCCGAAATGATGCTGCGTCTGCTCGAATTTATACGGTAAATCCTCTTGACTACCTTAAGGCCGATAGGGACGCGGAAAAGAATGGTGCCTCGATTATTGGAGTAGTGCATTCCCATACCCATTCTGACGCATACCCATCTCCCACTGATGTTGTTCAGGCTCCCGACCCGGCTTGGCACTATATTTTGGTGTCGCTCAAGCACATAGATCCTATTTTGCGCTCATTTACTATCATTGATGGGAACATTGTAGAAGAATCTGTTGTTAGGCTTAATTGCTAGAATAGTAATCGTTTAAGTCAACTTTCAGGAGGAGCCGTGGCAATAGAAGTGCGCCTACCGACAGTGCTTCGTGCCGCAGCAGGCGGACAAGCAAATGTTTCCGTTGAAGGCGAGACCATCGGTGAGATACTGAAAGCGCTTGCTGAAGACTTTCCAGGTCTTGGGACACAGGTACTTTCACTCGATGGATCATTGCATCGATTCGTAAATGTGTATCTCAATGATGATGATGTGAGGTACCTTGACAAGCTTGACACAAAAGTCATAGAAGGTGATGTGGTTTCAATTCTTCCTGCCGTTGCCGGCGGTTCTTGTTAGTTTTTATCTGTCCAGTTTGAGCGGGCAGATTATCTGTTTTTAGTTAGAGAAAGATACATTCATGGCTGTGTACTCTAGTATTTTGGACCTGATAGGCAATACTCCCATGGTGGACATTAGCCAGCTGAGTCCCAATCCAAGGGTTCGAATCATTGCAAAGCTAGAGGGTCAAAATCCCGGAGGTTCAGTCAAGGACAGAATTGCGCTTGCAATGATCGAGGATGCTGAAAAGTCTGGGCAACTGCAACCGGGGCAGACTCTCTTGGAGCCTTCATCAGGCAATACTGGTATTGGGCTAGCGATGGTGTGCAGAGTCAAGGGCTACAAGTTGAAGATTGTGCTCCCGTCTAACGTGTCAATTGAGCGGAAGCAGCTGCTGCAGTTGTGGGGCGCCGAGGTCATTGAATCACCTGGTTCAGAGGGATCAAATGGTGCAGTAAGAATGGCACGGGCGATGGCGGATGAGCACCCGGAATGGGTATTTCTCTATCAATACGCCAATCCAGCTAACCCGAGAGCCCATTATGAGACCACAGGACCAGAGATTTGGGAGGACGTTCCAGAGGTTACCCATTTCATTGCGGGACTCGGAACTTCTGGAACACTCATGGGCGTGGGCAAGTATCTGAAAGAAAAGAATCCAAAGGTCCAGGTCTGGGCTATTGAGCCGCCTGCCGGTGAGATGGTTGACGGACTTCGCAACCTTGACGACGGTTACATTCCGCCAATTTTCCTGGAAAATGACGGGGAGCATTTGCTGGATCGCAAGACTGTGGTAGGGCCAAAGGAGTCCATCGAGTGGACCAGAAGATTGATCGAGGTTGGACTGTTCGTTGGAATTTCTTCAGGTGCGATCATGGCTGGGGCCGTGAAGTGCGCCAATACCCTTGATGAAGGTACCATCGTCACTATCGTGAGTGACGGCGGCTGGAAATACCTTTCCACCGGTGCTTGGACTGATGACATTGATCAGGTTACCGAGCGTGCCAAGAAGATAATCTACTTCTAATTCAACCGACTTCTCGGTACCTTGGTCAGATGGTCTTTTCAGACGGTACTGTGGGGGCTAATGCGAATCCAGTGTCGCAGGTTTGGGTAGACTAAGCGAGGTGGATCCGAGTCCTATAGGAATTTTCGACAGCGGTTTTGGTGGATTGACAATTGTTCGTGCGCTGGTAGATCTAGTTCCTAATGAGTCGCTGGTCTATTTCGGTGATTCGGCGAGGTATCCCTATGGTCCGCGTGTTGCTTCTGAGGTAGTCGGTTTTTCCCATCAAATAGCTGAATACCTGATATCTAACTACGATGTGAAGATGCTGATAGTTGCGTGCAACACTGCATCTTCTGTCGCGCTGGACTCGTTGAAAGATAGATTCAGTATTCCGATTCTTGGTGTAATAGGTCCTGGAGCCCGGTCGGCAGTGGGCGCGTCGCAATCTGGCCGGTTGGGTGTAATCGGGACGGTTGGCACCGTGGCCTCGGGGGCATACCAGAGGGAAATTGAAGGTCTTGATCCAGCGATTGAGTTGACCTGTGCCGCCTGTCCCGGTCTGGTCGAGTTTGTAGAAGCGGGGGAGACGGATTCTGAACAGGTGAAAGTCCTAGCGTCCAGACTCTTGCATCCCATAAAAGAGGCAAAGGTTGATACGCTTCTCCTAGGATGCACCCACTATCCTTTCCTCGCGCGAGTGATTCAAGACGTTATTGGAAGAGATGTCGTCCTGATATCTTCAGCCGAGGAGACTGCATTTGAGGTTAAGGAACTTCTTTCCAATTCCGGACTGTCCTCGTCAGAAGATTCAATCGGTAGGTACACTTTCTTGTCGTCTGGTGATCCAGAACGATTCAAAGAACTGGGGCATAGGCTACTAGGGCCGGAGCTCGAAGTTGCAAAGCAAGTGGTTTGGAAAGGAAGTCCAGGTAATGAGAAGAGACGGGCGCCAGGTAGATGAAATCAGATCCTGTACCTTTGAACGCGATTACACCGAGATGGCCCTGGGGTCTGTCCTAGTGAGCATGGGCAAAACCAGGGTTCTCTGCACTGTCTCCCTTGACGAAAGGGTCCCACCGTGGTTGCGTGGCACTGGTAAGGGTTGGATCACCGCCGAGTACTCCCTATTGCCCGGATCATCACCAGAAAGAGTAAGCCGGGAAGCCGTAAAGGGTAAGCAGAGTGGCCGCACCCAGGAGATTCAGCGGCTGATAGGACGTTCGATTAGAGCAATTGTCGATTTGAACGCACTGGGTGAAAAGCAGCTGATTGTGGATTGCGACGTTTTGCAGGCGGATGGTGGAACACGAACGGCCTCGATTTGTGGAGCATACGTAGCCCTGGCGGACGCAGTCTCAAGGATGGAACAGGCATACCGCGTTGGTCCGAATGTTCTCTTGGCGTCCTGTGCAGCGGTGTCAGTGGGAATCGTTGATGGTGGCTCCCTACTCGATCTTGACTATTCTGAAGACGCCAGTGCCGAGGTCGACATGAACGTTGTGATGACTTCTGACGGCCAGTATGTTGAAGTCCAGGGGACGGCCGAAAATTCACCGTATACCAAAGACCAGCTTGATGACATGCTTTCTTTGGCGGAACATGGAATCGCAGAGATCCTGGAAATCCAGTCAAAGACGCTGTCCACGGTTGCGTCACCAAAGCCGGAGCTTTTTAGGAGCTGATCGTTGGTATTGAAGCAGATTGTTATCGCAACCACGAATCTTGGAAAAGCAAAGGAATTCGAAAAGATACTTGGAGGCGACATAGATGTCATCGTTCCTGACGACCTTCCCTTGGTGGTTGAGGACGGGGACACATTAGCTGAGAATGCTTACAAGAAGGCGCGGAGCGCGGCCGACCATCTGGGCCGGTTGGCGCTGGCTGACGATTCCGGGCTATTCGTGCATGCGTTGGGAGGAGTGCCTGGCGTGCACTCTGCGCGGTTCGCAGGTAGCGGTGGCGATGATGCCGCAAATCGTTCAAAGTTGATAGCCCTTCTCCATGATTTTTCCGATCGTTCGGCGTATTTTGCGACGGTTCTATGCGTATGCGCCCCATCAGCGACTATTGAGGAGGCATACTTCTTCGAAGGTCGATGTGACGGCTACCTTCTGGACCACGAACGGGGAAGCGAAGGGTTTGGCTATGACGCTCTGTTTGTCCCCTCAGAAGGGGATGGACGAACCTTCGGCGAGATGTCCTCCAGTGAAAAAGCGGTCTTTTCTCACCGTTCCCGCGCGATAGCCAAATTCAAGATTTCACTATCTGACCTGCCGGGTTGAGTTCAGAAAATAAGTCACAGGAAGTCTTTAGCTTCTTTCTAGGTGCTACTAAAGGTGGCCAACTTAGATGATGTGAAAAGACTCGGCGTGACTTGAGGAGAAGTTTATGAATCGGAAGAGATTGCTGCTTGGTTCAACCGGTCTTGCTGCAGCTGTTGCCGTGGGAGTCGGCGCAATTGCGCTGACCTCTGGTGGTGCATCTCTGGCATCAGCTACAGTTCCCACATCGAATGTTGCGTCGACCAGTTCCGCCGCCGTACCCAACACCACCACCAAGCCAGCTTCCCGGCTGCATTGGCGCATGGGCCGAAGGGGCGGAGCGGTTTACTCGGAGACTGTCATTAAACAAAAGTCTGGCGGCTATAAAACCATTATCGAGGTAAGGGGCTCGTTAACAGCAATTTCGTCGAGTTCAATTTCTATTACCCGGCCGGACACGGGCACAATAATCACAGCTGCGATTACTTCAACAACTAGATTCGGCAATACGACGGCGGCCGCCCTGGCTTCCGACCTCAGTTCGGATACCGCAGTTACTGTGAGACTCGTAGAGACGGCCAATAATGCGGTATCGGTGAGTGTACCCCCACTCGCGGGTACCCGGCCTAAGCCTGGTTCTGGTCCATTCAAAGGCACTTTCCATACTCGAAGTGGAGTTAACCAAAGCTCACCAGCCAGCGCTTGATTAAATGCCCCTTGTCAGGGCCAAGCATCTCCCTGTAGGAGAAAACGAAGAGAACGCTTCTCGGGAAGGCCGAGCCCGAGGAGCGTTTTCTTCCATTAACCTGTACTTTTCTAAAGTTGTCGCCGTCTATTGGTCTCAGGCGAATATGGTGGTGCGGGCGGAGAGACTCGAACTCTCATGCCTTGCGGCGCTAGGACCTAAACCTAGTGCGTATGCCAATTTCGCCACGCCCGCACGGTTCCAGCCTTGTGGCTAGTCATATCGAGAAGCATCCTACCCGGGGTGGAGTGGAATCTGTTCAACATGGCTGATCCAATGGCAGTGTCGAATCATTGGCTATTTCCCGGTGATGGCAGGTCAAGACTTATCCTGAAGGTGGGCTCCTCATATGTTACTGCCAGCTTTGTCTGACAGCATCTATTCTTTTGGCCCGAGAGAGTTTGCCGCTACAACGACGATTACGGCTGCAATGGCGGCCATGACACTGGCGTATCCGTAGGACCAACTTGGCCCAAGTTGATAGAGGAGACCCATAACTAGGTTTCCAACAAAGAGGCCGATGCTCCTCGAGAAAGAGAGGGCTCCGAAGGCACGCCCGGCTGGCTGATTCTTAGATAGAACTGCAATCAGCGATGGTTCGAGCGTCTCAATTACACCGAGTGCAAAACCGAGAATGGCGATGCCGACCAGATATTCGGTGGTTCCCAGCCGATAGTGGATATCGGCAACTAGAACGAGTGCGCCAATGGCTGATACAAGATAGCCAAGGAGTCCCAGATTGATAAAGCGTCTGACTAGGGTAGCGCCCAATCTTCTTGCCAGGAGGTAACCTGTTGCAGCCGAAAATGCCTGGAAGACCAGGAATGCCGCTATACCTGAGCTTCTTGAGCCAGTCTTTTGCGCAATTGTCAGTACCGGGAAACCAATGCTGTAGAAAGTGAAACCATAAAGTGCGGTCGAGACGAAGATAGCTCGCGCTCCGCCGGTTTGCCGTATTTTGACGGTTTGACGGGCCTCTTCAGACGTCTCAATTTGTTGATTACGTCGTTCGGAAGTGTCCTTGCCGGTCCTTAACAACATCACAGTTGATAAAACCAATGGCACGATGGTGAAGAGGAACAGAAGTCGGAATGACACTCCCTTCTGAATAGCAATAATTACCAGAATCGCAGCCGCCGCAGCTCCCCCCACATCAAGGGCATGAAGGAATCCAAAGACCGTCGTTCTGTGTTCCTCGGCAGTAACAGTACGATTTAGCATGACCCTTCTTGAAGGGCTTCTAAGGTTTCGTGCCCACCAACCACCCGTAAGCAGACCAATTGCCCAAGCGGGGTTGGCAATTAGTGCTGACAGGGAGAGCAGCGGGATAAAGGAGTTGCCAATCAACGCAAGTCTGCGGTGTCCTATCCTGTCTCCTATTCTTGCCCCGATAAGTGAGAATAAGGCTCCGCCACCGTAACTGAGGGCCATGGCAAGGCCATATTCCCATACCGGCCGGTGGAGGTATATGACGAGGAACAACGGAAACGCCGCTAGAACTGACTGATAACCGAGGTCGGCGAAGAAGGCAGACAATGATATCGACCACACGTCAGGAGTTCGCCAGCTCTTGTGTCGGCTTTTAGTGCTTTTTGCAGGTGCAATTTTCACCGTCTCAGGTTACTACAGTCTTGCGGGTCAAGTCTCAATAACCTGAGCCGTCAGACCGCGTTGGGGTCGTGGCTTGTTGAAGAGCGTAAGCCTTGGGTGGCTCAGGCGGGCTATGCGGCACCTCCAAAATCAAGTTGATGCCATGGCTGTGGAAGTGGCGCATAGCCTCATTGCTGGATGGTCGATCGGGGTGAAAATGCCACATGCTATGGACCAGCACTGGGTGACTTCTTCCACTTCCTGGTAGGGTGTTTTGTATGTCAAACTCACAGCTCAACTATGGTCAAGATGTGGTGATGCAGCTCCAGTCGGCCGACAGAAGCTCAGACCTCTATCAGCGCCTTCTCAAGGAAAGAATCGTATTTCTCGGGACGCAGGTGGATCAGAATTCTGCTAACGCAATTTGTGCTCAGCTGCTGCTGCTCGAAGCAGAGGATCCCAATAAAGATATTGCGCTTTATATAAATTCGCCCGGGGGCTCGGTCACGGACGGATTGGCCATCTATGACACAATGCAGTATGTGAGCTGTGATGTCGCCACAATATGTCTTGGAATGGCTGCTTCAATGGGGCAGTTCCTGCTGTGCGCGGGGGCACCAGGAAAGCGCTATGCGTTACCGCACTCCAGGATCCTGATGCATCAGCCTTCAGCTCAAGCTCAGGGTCAGGCGGCAGATATCGCAATTCAGGCTGAACAAATTGGATACCTCAAGAAGATGTTGGCAGAGCGAATTGCGATGCATACTGGGCAGACCGTGGAAACCATTACCGCCGACTCGGATCGAGACCGCTGGTTCACAGCCGAGGCAGCTAAGGAATATGGTTTCATAGACCAGGTAATCTCAAGGTCATCATCTGCAAATATTGAAACCAAAGGTTAGAGTTATTCCAGCAAGGCTGGGTATCTGCGAATATGCTGTAGCTAGGCATTTGGCCATTTCGGTTGCCTACCGTGATTTGTATGTACATTGGAAGGAAACGTGTTGTTGGAGCAGGCCAACAGCTTGCCCGATAAGAGGATTGTTGCGTCTCGCATAGAAGACCTTCCTATTCGGGTAGTTAGTCCAAAAATAAGTGTTCTTACGCGCATTCATAATATCTGGGTTTTTAGAGAACTGCTGGTATCGATGGTGCGTAAAGAATTGCGGATCAAGTACAAGAACTCGGTACTGGGATTTTTGTGGTCCTTACTCAACCCGGCATTGTATCTTGTGATCTACTACATTGTGTTTCAGAAGATCCTCAAAAACAATATGCCGCTATTCGCAATCTTTTTGTTGTGTGGACTTCTGGTTTGGAATTTTTTTTCTAATGCACTTTCATCTGCGACAACGACTGTCGTCAATAATGCCGGAATCGTCAAGAAGGTCGCCTTTCCGCGGGAAATATTAGCCATGGCCTCGGTCGGCGCCGCGCTGATTTTTTTCTTTCTCCAGGCCTGCGTCCTGATTTTGGCTTTGGCGATATTTCAAGTGATTCCTGCACTGGGTTATATCTGGTTGATACCTCTCGCGCTCATTGCACTGCTTTTCTTTGCAGGCGCACTGGCGATCGCGCTGTCAGCTATCAATGTCTACCTTCGCGATACCCAGCATTTATTGGAGCTAGTTCTTTTAGCATGGTTTTGGGCAACTCCAATCGTCTATCCGTTTCAGGAACTGGGAGTCCGCCTCTCTGGGAAACATCTGCTTTGGCTGTATTTTCTAAATCCTGTTACCGTAGTGGTTCTCACTTTTCAGAGGGCTCTTTATGCCAGAGTTTCCTATGTAAATGCAGGCACAGTGCAGCCATTGCTGCCGGCCTACTCGCCTGAGTGGTTTGCAATTCAGCTGCTGATCGTGGTATTGGTTAGCGCTGTGTTGTTTGTAGGAGCATTGTCGTTGTTTGGGCGCCTTGAAGGCAACTTTGCCGAGGAGTTGTAGCCTTGCCAGCGGCCATTGAGATCGACAGGGTGTCAAAGCACTTTCGTCTTTACCATGAGAAGTACACCTCCTTAAAAGAGCGAGTGATCCACCTGAACAAGATTCCTTATGAAGAGTTCTGGGCTCTGAGGGACATTAGCTTCGATGTCAACTGGGGAGAGACAGTCGGGTTGGTTGGTCATAATGGTTCCGGAAAGTCGACTCTTCTCAAGTGTATTGCCGCAATTTTGCAGCCGACCTCAGGGGAGATTCGGGTGCGGGGTAGGGTTGCTGCCATGCTGGAACTTGGGGCCGGATTTCATCCCGAACTCTCGGGACGAGAAAATATTTATCTCAATGCAGCTCTGCTCGGGGTAGCCAAGAAGGATATAGACCTAAGATTTGATGACATAGTCGAGTTTTCTGAGCTGGGGCCTTTTATCGATAATCAGGTCCGGTATTACTCATCAGGAATGTACACGCGATTGGGTTTCGCGGTTGCGGTTAATGTTGATCCGGACATCCTCCTTGTTGACGAGGTTCTTGCCGTGGGTGACGAGAATTTTCAGCGCAAATGTTTCGACAAGGTGGAGGAGTTCCAGCGTGAAGGCAGGACGATTGTCTTTGTTTCGCACTCGCCAGATATTGTCAGGAGGGTTTGCGACAGGGCTTATGTTCTCGATCACGGCATAGTCGTCGGAGAGGGTACCGCGCCTGAGGCGATTTCGATCCTTCGCGAGTATCAGGCAAAAGGTTCGGGCCTCGCGTCGATGATCGCATCCATGCAGGATGGTGAGGAGGGAGCTGGGAATCCTGCGTCGATCCAGCTAGGGACGGCTGAAATTCAAGGAGTAAGGGTCATGGTGGGCCAGATTGCGGTCACCTTCCCATCGACTCCTGCCTCCGGCCACCTCAGTCCTGGTGACCCCATGACGGTCAAGGTTGGCTACAGCGCTACGGGCCACATATCTGGAGTCATTGTTGGGATCCAGGTTTTTGATCAGAAGGGCGATGTGGTCTTCGGAACGGACTCTGATCTGATGGGTCTTGAGCCACTTGATGTTGCCCCGGAAGGGGAACTTGAGTTCAACTTCGATTCGGTTCCAGTGAGTGACGGGATATTTTCCGTTGCCATCGGGTTCACGTCTGCCAGGGATCAGCATATTTTCGACTGGCAAAACCAAGATCTTGCATTTAAAGTGATTTCGAACGGCAAAAGTAACGGCTATCTCAAGCTTGTGCCGCGACTGATTCAAAATGGTGAAGCTGTGCCCTTCAAAGTTTGAAGGTGCTGTTCAAGAATTCATCCATTTTTCCTACGATTTCTTCCCACCGATAGTCCTTTTCAAGGTATTTTTTTCCGTTTGCCCCGAGTGCGTCCCTTACCGCGGGTTTTGAGATGATCATGTTTATTTGCGCTTCGAAATGTGCAAAATCTGAGAACACGAACCCTCCGTTTGAATCGTATACGTGGTCGGCGGTCACTTGGCACTGGGCATTGACGATTACGGGATGTGAGAATGACCACGCCTCGAAAAGCACAAGAGAAAAAGACTCAAATGCAGATGGGTTCACTAGTGCGGTGCACTCCTTGAGAAGAGACCACTTCAGGTCGTCGCTGACTGAACCAAGCGTCAAGATGTCCGGAAACTTGATTGGCTGGGTGGTTACAGGACCCGCAAAGACGAGTTTCAATGAGCCAGGATTGCGCCTTTTGTATTCAGCAAAAAGTTCAGACAGGAGGGTTGCGCCCTTAAGCTGGTCGACCCTACCCAAAGTTAGAAGGAAGGGCTGTCCGGCCAACTCTGGAAGGAAATTGGACAGGGGTTCTACTGGTTTGCTTAGCTTCTCGATTCCTAGGCCGGCCCTCAAGCGTGGCTTGTCCGCGACACGTAGAACTGAGTCGACGAAGCGTTCCTCGGCTTTCGACTGAAACATGATCGCCTTTGCGGTGCGAAATACCGATTGAAAGATGGGTAGGTACGCTGCAGGCTCGTCGTGTGCTGCCGGTATTAAGACTGAGCGTTCGCTAACAGAGTTGATCCCCAGAACGATCGGATGATACAGGTAAGGAAAAAAGAGAACCACTTCGGCCTGAGTATTGCTTATCTCATCCAATAAGGAAAGGGAGACGGGGCCCTGCGCGTCAATCCACTGTTCGCATTCCGCGATTGTGGCTGACTTTGGAGATTTCAGCAGCCTTCCCGAAAGGGCGGGAAAATCGCGTGACCTGCCTTGGTCAATGTGACACCTCGTGACTTTTATTCCGTTGATAAATTCGGTTCCGTCGCGATAGTGGTTTGCCCAAGTGTTTGTGTCGAGTGCAGTGGTTGTCAGTACCTCCACCGATAGCCCCAATTGCTGTGCGAGATTTTCGGCCATCATCCGTGCCGCATGTTCGGCACCTCCTATGACTTCGTTTCCATATCTTGGGGTGACGAACGCGATGCTTTTCAGCTTTGTCAACCGATGGCCTCCCGCTGTCTTAGTGCTGGTTCGAGGTCGGCGAGAGCATTAAAGAGTCGGTCACGGGAAGCTGTAAAGCTCAGCTCCTCGAGTTGGACCGTCATCTGATGTTGGAGGAACTTGCGGAGCGCCTCGTCGTTAATCAACTTTTCCATGGCTACCGCAGTCGTGATCGGGTCATTCTTTTGAATTAGAATGCCGGCATTTCCCAGCGTTTCACTGATGGCGGAGCTGTCGTAAGCGGCTATCGGCAGGTCGTTGTGCATGGCTTCAAGAAGGGGAACACAGAAACCTTCGTGTTCCGAAAGGCAAATGAAGGCATCAGAGCCATGGTAATAGGACGAAAGCTCCTCTGTGGAGACACCCAAAGTGAAGTTGACGTTATTTTTTACACCCAAGTCACTTGCGACTTCTTTCAGGAGGTTGAGGTACTCCCTCGAGAATGGCCTACCCACCAAGTGCATCACGGCGTCTTTCGAGTAGATCCTGTTGAAAGCGCTTAATGCGGCGATGAGGTTGTGCTGCGCCTTATTTGGAACCAGGCGGCCCACGAACAAGAAGTTGTTTCGACCGGCGTCTCTGTTTTCTCGGAGCATTTCATCAACTCTTTTGTCTGAACCAGAGGCGAAAATTGTGGGGTCGAAAAGAATCGGGACAACGACGCTCTTCCCGTAGCCTATTTCGATCAGCTCGTCTTGATTGAATTTCGATACGGGAAGTGCCAGAGTCGTTCGAGTGGCCAATCGGGAGAGCTGCGCCCGGGCCCAGATCTGTCCTGTTGCGGCGACCTGGTCCCAAGGTTCAAAGAAGTGTGCCGGAGTTATGTTGTGATAGACGATAACCAGTGTCTCGCTCCGCGACGATAGGAAGTCTGCAATTGCCGAGGGCGCAGCAAGGTGATAGACGACGATGTCGTCCGGCCGGTTTTCTCTGGCATAGTTGGTGAAGCGGACAGCTCCTCCAATCTGGTCCTTCTTGACGTCTTCGACGTAGATTTTGGTCTCGATATTTCTGCCTTGAAGCGACTTGCTGATCATCATGGCGTGCATTCCAGTGGCGTCGCCCGGCACGAGAGTTGGCACGAACTGGATGACCCTCCTCATTTGCGGCTGGCCATTTCAGGGATGAGTTTTCGCAGCGCGTTCAGGTTCTGCAAAGTTGCTGCCTCTTGTGAATATCGTTCGAGAGTGTTGTGCGCCTCGATGCGCAACACCTTTCGCAGTTGCGTATCATTCTCGACGAGTGCGACGGCGGCAGCTACCTGGATGGGGTTCTTCGATGCAACCAGGATCCCTGAGGTCCCTAGAGTTTCGGGGATCGCGCTCGAAGCGAATGCGACGACGGGCACCGAGTGGCGCAAAGCTTCAATGATCGGGAAGCCAAATCCCTCATGGTCAGATAGGCATACAAAAACAGTCGCATTTTCGTATTGCTTCTCAAGTTCCATGCTGTCAACAGGGCCGGTGAAGTGGACCCTCTCACTTATGCCAAGTTCACCTACAAGTTCGCGAAGGGAGTCCGCATAGCTTTTGGATGATATACCGCCAACTAATGTCAGTGTGGCTTCCTGCTGCCAACCTGTGACATAGGCGCTGAAGGCCTTAATCACGTCGTGCTGGGCCTTGTTGGGTGCAATTCTGCCCACGAAAAGCCAATTTGAGCCAACAGACCGGGTGCGGATTCCACTGCCGAATTTACTGCTGCCGGAATGTGCTTCAACAGGAATGAATGGGGCGGCCACCAACGAGTTTTTCGTAATGCCTTCTTGTGCTAGACACCATTTGTTGTATTGCGAAACAGAAATGGCTCCAACAAGCCGTTCCTTCAAAAACGAGAGCTGCTTAATCCCCGCCCCAACAACTATGCCAACTCCGATATCCCATCTGCCTAAAATCTCTTTGGGTGTTATGTTGTGATAGTTGATGAGAATTGGTTCCCTGCGGGTGGTCAGGTGCCCTGCAATTGGAGATCCCGTGGAGGCCTGGTAAATGATGTACCTATTTGACCGGTAACTCTTACGCTGGAATTCCGCAAATAGGTGAGCCTGTCCTTTCAGTTCCCCTTTGATCTCGTCGGCATAAATTTCAGACTTGATGCCCAACGACTGAATCAGCTCCTGCATTTTCAGGGCATGGTAGCCAATCGCGTCTCTTGGGGCTAGAGAAGGAAGAAGCTGATCGATCTCGAGAGAGTAACTTCGAAGTCCCATTCCTGCTAGTCGCCTGGTGCATCGTTATTATTAAAGTACCCTATCGTCAGGTGACAGTTCTCAAACGAGGTGGTTGATACGTTCGAAAACGCGAGTTGCTCAAGAATATATCGCCAAGTCTCGGGCGCAAACGGCCTTCCGGAGGATAGGTCCCTTTGGACCAGGAGTTCCGGGCTGGTTTCAAAAAAGTGAGGATCGATGCTGATAATTGCCAAGTTTCCTGTTGGGGCTAGGACTCTCTTTGCTTGCAGTATCAGATCGAGTTTTTCCACTGGAGAAATCATGTCTGTTGTGTTTTGAAGTACGATTCCAAAAAGAGCGTCATCTGCGATCTCTTTGAGGTGTTCTTCCAAATCCTGCCATCTCAGGTCCAGGGTTGTCGCGATGGGATTTTCCAGGCTCTCCAGGTTGGCGTCGACCCCATAACTGTCGAACCCGTGCTCCTTTAGATGGTTTACCAGGTATCCGTTTCCACAATCCGCAATCAGCACTCGTCCGGCCGGCTCGCCCATCGAATTAAGTAACTTCTGATCCAGTCCTGGCGAGGTGACGTAATACGGCTTTAGAAACGTTCCGCTTTGACGCACTCTAATTGTTGATTCACCCAAGTCTTCGAGCTTCTTGACTCTGGAGTCAAAGACGTACAACAGTCTCATAAGGTTGGTAGAGAAATTGTTCAACTGTTGGGCGAGGTAGTTGAGATACCATGCCTGGGTCGTTCTAAGCAACTTCTTGATTTTCGCTACACCGGGCTTATGAGATGCGATCGGAACGTCGATGTCAAAGTAAGCTGCCCGGTCGGATGAACGGAGAAGCGCTTCAAAGTCCCTTCGAGAGTTGCCAGCTCCCGGGGGAACGAGTTGCTCGAATATGGTCTTCAAACGCCTTTCGAAGGCTGGCGGAAAAGCGCCCTGGGCCCTTTTCCGCCTGACCTCATCTTCGATTTCCCTAGCAATCTTTGACATGAATTCATTTGTCTGCACATTCATCGGTGGACTTGATTCAGATACAGGGACGTGGGATGAGCCGTTCAAAAAGTCGATTTCTTGGGTTTTGCCTGTTGCCGCGTTTGCAGGTTCATCCAGTGATTGGTTCATTTTGGGTGCTTATCCTTTTCCAAGCGCTGATCAAAGGCTAGCTGAATGTGCAGTGATTCAACTCCCGAGACTTCAAAGTATCCCCGAACTGATCTACATTTCAACTCTCGTCCGTTAATGAATATGGTACAAATAGACAGAGTCTTGGGTGCACTTTCAACTGGAAATTCAACCACAATTAGTGGTATTGAGGTCTTGAGGTAGCTTGAAATTCCCGAATTTCGCACAGGTCAGTGCTGGCAATGTCGGTGCGTGACATTTTTATGATGCTGTTAGTGGACAAAGATCTACTAAAAGTAATAAAGTGTATGAAATTACAGCTCGGTGAATTGCATATCTGAAATTTCAATTTGCCTTGGTCGAAACTGGGCCTATGTTATCTAAGAGAATCCCATGGATGGGGAGGACTGATGCGAAAGGAATCGCGTCTCGATTGCGAACTGTTAGGAGCTAGTCGATGAATCGGGGACTACATTCGTGCTCCCCTGAGCACAGAAGAGCCTTGAGCCGGGTATCAAAGACCAAGCTTGTCAGGATCATCGTTGGTTCGCTTGCGGCAGTAATGCCTACCGTCTGGGTTGCCAACTCCACTCCGGCATTCGCGTTGTCGTCGGGCTCCTTGACAATTTCCGGGCACGGGTGGGGCCATGGTCGCGGTGGCGGCCAATGGGGAGCCTTCGGATATGCAGTTGTCGGTGGCTGGAGCGCGAACCAGATTCTGCAGCACTATTTTTCAAATACCACTATTGGAACCGCCACGAATGAAAACATACGGGTAGTCATGACGGAGAACGATGGCTATCCCATTGTTGTCACTGACGCTGCGCCGTTTACGGTTGCCTCTACATCATTTGCTGCCGGATCCACTGCCGAAATCGTGCGACTGAACACCGGACTTTGGCAGATAAATACCTTGAAACCTGGCACCGGGAGTGGATGCAACGTGACTGCCCCTGTGTGGACTCCTGGGCCTAGCGTCACTGAGGCTCAAGCAATCGTATCGCCTAATACCGCCATTTATTCAGCTGAGACTCAAGCCAATGCGCTTCAGCTATGCATGCCATCCCGAAGCATATTTCTTAGGGGTCAGATTGTGGCGGCTGACTATGGTGGCAGCCCGCGAACGGTGAATGTCGTGGATGTTGAGGACTACCTTCGCGGAGTGGTCCCATCGGAGTCACCATCTTCGTGGGGAACACTGGGTCCGGTCTCATCACTTCCCACCAGTCCGCAGATTGGTGCCAAGCCGGCGGGTTTCCAGGCGTTGATGGTGCAGGCGGTGGAAGCTCGATCGTATGCTCTTTCGTCGCTTGGGGAGTTCACCTCACCTTCAGGCGGACAGAGTTACGCGGATATTTGTGACAGCACCCAATGCCAGGTTTACCTGGGCATGAACAACGAAAACACCATAACTGATCAGGCCATTCAAGCGACAGCCGGTGAGGTCATGAGGATGGATGGGACCAATGCCATCGCTAGGACTGAGTACTCAGCTTCGACGGGTGGTTACACCTATGGAGGGACTTTTCCTGCCGTTGTGGACGAGTATGACGATGTTTGCATACCATACGCTTGCAACCCAAATCATGACTGGACCACCACTCTTCCGATTGCAAGCATCGAGACCTTGTATCCCACACTTGGCACTCTCACCCAAATTCAGGTAACCGCCCGGAATGGACTTGGCGACATGGGAGGGCGAGTAATCTCGCTTGACCTTATAGGAACAGGTGGAACGATTCCGTTGGCTGGGTATACCTTTGAGTGGAATTTTGGTCTCAAGTCTGACTGGTACTCGTTTGCAGGCCCTATTGCGATCAACAATAATTCCCCGGCTCAGTCGGGTTCGACCACATCGACCCCGACCACGGGTCCTGGAAATGGCTATCTGATTGATAGCGCCGTGGGGGGAGTGGAAACCTTCGGTGATGCCGGAAACTACGGTTCAATGGCCGGGAAGTATTTGTATAAGCCTTTGGTCGGTATGGCCTCCACGCCAGACGGGAAGGGCTATTGGATGGTCGCATCCGACGGTGGAATCTTCACCTTCGGTAATGCGGTGTTTTATGGTTCGATGGGTGGCAAGGCTATATCAGCGCCCATCGTCGCAATGGCCTCTACGCCAGACGGCAAGGGATATTGGCTGCTTGGCTCCGATGGGGCGATTTATCCATTCGGTGATGCCGGAAATTACGGCTCAATGGCCGGAAAACATCTAAACAAGCCGATGGTCGGAATGTGGCCAACTGCGGACGGGAAGGGCTATTGGATGGTCGCGTCCGACGGTGGAATCTTCACATTCGGTGATGCCCAGTTCTATGGTTCGATGGGTGGCAAGCCGCTAAATAAGCCAGTTGATGGCATGGCTGCGACGCCTAACGGAGGCGGGTACTGGCTGGTCGCGTCCGATGGCGGAATCTTCACATTCGGTAATGCGACATTCTATGGTTCTCTTGGCAAGGCGCCAATCAACAACGGGGCGTGGGCCACCTCGTTCTCGGCCACCAAGGACGGGCTAGGATACTACATCCTGGATTCATTGGGCAGGGTTTACACCTTTGGTGATGCTAAATTCATGGGCGATCCAAACCATTCTGCCGGTTGGCAGCTGGTGACTTACGCTGGCATAACGGTGACTCCGTAATCGATTTGAATCAGGGTCCTAAAAGGGAAGCTTTCGGTTAATCGATCTTGGCATATGTCTTAATCCAAAGATGACCGTTCGAAAGGACTGAGGCACCCAAACGATCTCTTTGCCCATCTCGAGTCCTTTTATGGCAGATATTGCAACTTTTTCCGGAGTGGTGGACAAGGGTACGGATTTGAGTGATTCGGTCATCTTGGTCTTGACGAATCCCGGCCTAACCACCGTCACCTTGATTGACGTGCCCCAGAGAGCATCCGAGAAACCAAGTGCGAAGGCATCAAGGCCGGCTTTGGATGAACCGTAGATGAAATTGGAACGGCGCACCTTGGTTCCTGCTACAGATGAAAGAACAAGAATTGAGCCATTGCCTTGTCGTTTCATCTTCTCGACAACCGTTGTCATAGCTACCGCAGGGCCGGTGAAGTTGGTAGTGAGAACTTTGGCCACTGCCCCCGGATCCGATTCATCTGACTGCTGGTCACCGAGAATCGCTGCTGCGATGATTACGAGGTCCACCGTTGGAACCAGTGACATGGCTAGCTCTGTTTGTGCCGCAACCTGGGCTAAGTCCGTTGTATCGAAAGCAGCTACCTCCACTTCTATTTCTCCCAGGTCGCTAACCATTAAGGCGCGTTGGTGAAGGGTCGCTTGGCTCGGTCCGGCAAGAACCACCTTTTCCAGGCGATATTGCGAATACTCTTTGAGTAGTGCAAACGCAATATCAGAGTTTCCGCCGAGCACGACGACATTTTGTGGCTTCTTGAAGGAGTCGTTCAATGTTCTGATTCCTTGGTTTTGTCTGGCCTATATTCCAAGGCGTCTCGATAGGTCCGATCGGAGAATTCTTGTGGGGTCAACTGACTCCACAATGCGCTTAAATTCCTCCAACTGTGGGTACATGGCTTTTAGGCGATACTTTGAGACACGTCCATCCTTGGCGAGGTAAACGCGGCCTCCAGCTTCGATCACCATTTCATCTAGTTGGTCGAAAAGACGAGGTAAGGTGGCTGGTCCTACCGGTAGATCGAGGGCAAGCGTCCATCCTTTCATTGGAAACGAGATTAGTCCATTATTCGATTTTCCGAAACGCTTCAGGACGGTGAGAAATGATCCGGCCTTATTTTTTGACAGAAGTTCGAGTGAGTTTTTGACTACATCTTCTTGACCGAACGGCACAACGTATTGGTACTGGACAAACCCTTTGGAACCGTAGATCCGGTTCCAGTTATCCACCACATCCAAGGGGTGAAAGAACGAGGCGGCATGGTGGATTGCTCCTATCTCTTTCTTTGGTGACTTCCGGTACCACATCTCGTTGAAGGCTTTGATTGTTAGGGAATTAAGTATCCCCGAAGGGAAGAGATCTGGAGCGGAGAAGAGAGTTTTCGGCTTAAATTCCAGGGGAGCTTTCAGATGGGACTTTCCTAAATCGCTGAGGTGTGCATGGTCCCCTTGGGTAAGGACAGCCCGGCCCAATGAGGATCCCCGCGCAAGTGAATCGACCCACGCTACGGAATAGCGGTAATGGTCATCTTCAGATTCCATAAGGGCAAGTACTTCGTCGAGACTATTAGTCCTCTTGGTGTCGACCTTCATGTAAGTGGATTCAATCCTGATCAGACGGAGTGTGGCGTTCAGAATAACGCCTGTAAGGCCCATGCCACCGCAGGTCGCATTGAAAAGCAACGGGTGTTCCTGTTTGGTGAGGGTCACGACTCCATTTGGCGTAGCAAGGTCAATTGAGGTGACGAAGTCGGTGAAGGAGCCATCTTGGTGATGGTTTTTACCGTGAACATCGCAGGCAATTGCTCCCCCAATGGTGACCTGTCTGGTGCCAGGTGTGACGGGCACAAAAAAGCCGGCCTCGGAAAATTCCCGCATCAGCTGGTCTAGTGACGCTCCAGCCTCCACCTTAAGTAATCCGGTGGAAGGGTCGAAATGTAACACGTGATTCCAGATGGTGGTGTCTATGAAGGATCCACCCGACAATTGTGCTGCGTCGTTGTAGCTTCTTCCGAGCCCCCTGGCTACTACGCCGGAACCAGCAAGGGCCTTGAGCATCGCCGGCCAGTCGGAATTCATTGGGAGTTCCAGCTTGGAACTCATTCCAGGATTTGTCCGTCCCCAGCCTGTAAGAATTTTGGTGTTTTCCGTTACCAATTTTCGCTCATTGCTCCCAGTCTTTTGGTCGTATTCTTCTTACTTTCTGACTCGTCCCTATCTGCTTAGGTAGATGCCAATTATCAGCACGATCATCCAGATTGCGCCAATGACTTGAAGCAATCTATCAGACAAGAGTATGTCTTCCGGGGCACCGCCATGGCCTTGATCCACTAGCAGCGCGTAACGAAGAATTGCAGCGACAAAAAAGAGTATTGAACTCTCAATCCACAGAGCTCCCTTTGGGGCGGATGCCCCCTTTTCGAAGGCCCAAAGGCAGTAGGCGGTGATGGCGACGCCAGAGGAAAGAGTCCTCGCATAATTCAAGAATTCAATGGGATACTTACCCAGCGAGGTCCTGTGGGTTGAAGCGTCCTCGCCCAGAAGCTGTGTCTCTGAGTATCGTTTGCCAACAACTATAAAAAGTGAGCTGAAGGCGGCGACAATCACGAACCAGTTCGAAAGTGGTACGTGATCTGCAACGCCGCCAGCTATGGCTCTAAGAAGGAACCCGAGGGCCACAATGAGGATGTCAATCACTGGCTCGTGTTTCAAAAAGTTAGAGTATGCGATATTTATCAGAAGGTAGATCATTACCACAATGCCAAGGTCGGTGTTGGCTAAGGTGAAGGAAATTGTTAGGCCGATTACTGCCGACACAATGGCCACTACCATTGCCAGCGGGATCGGGACCTGACCTGCGGCTATCGGTCTTGTGGATTTCTTTGGATGGGACTTGTCTCTCTCCACGTCAATGACGTCATTAAGCAAGTAGATTCCCGACGCGACCAAAGTGAAGGCAAAAAAGGCGATGATTGCTGGTCCAATCAGCTTTGTGTTCGTAATCGAACCTGCGGCAATTGGAGCAGCAAATACTAGTAGATTCTTAATCCACTGCTTTGGCCTAGTCGAAATCAGTAGCGCGTTAGCGATATTGCGTTGAGGTTTAGGCGAAGCCAAAGCATTTTCCATTTCTCTCATCAGCTGTAAGTTGTCATAGTCATCGTGGAATGTTTCAAGTTGTGTGCGCGCACTATGAAGGAGTGCCTGGCTACACATTAGCGAGTTATTTGGCCAATGCTCGGATGGTGGTCGAATCCTCCCCGGGGCAGGGGCTAAGGGTTTCAGGCTTGAGGCTCTGCCGGGTGATTTGACGCACAGCCCCTTGCTTCACAGAAGTGGTAATGCTCAATTCCCTCCAATACGCCAAGCGCATAGCTTGACTTTGCGAAGTAGATCTGATGGTGCCCACGTAAGCGTTCCAACTCCGGACTGTAGTTGCCCACCACCACTCCCAGTGTGCGACCTTCCAGCATCTCTTCGTCATTGCCGGAATCTCCCGCTACCAGTATCTTTTCTAGTGGCACGCTCCACTTGTAGGACAGATAGCGTATGGCGCGTCCCTTTGAAGCCCTTATGGGTAGAACATCCAAAAACGCCCCGTGGGAGTAGATGAGGTTTGCTCGGAGGCCACGAGAGGCCAGGAGGTTCGAGACTTGATCGAGCGGAGGGATTGCGCTGTCGGTCACGTTATAGGAGATCTTGAATTCACCCTGGTTTGGCATAGGCTGTGGCTCAAGTCCAGGGACCTCCTTGAGTGCAATCAAAGTGTCCTCTCTGCGCCAGGAGTAGCGAATGTGGGTAGCCCACCCGAGATCCGGCAAGATCTTAGGTCCATAGTGAATCTCGCTGCCTACTGAGCTGATCAGGACCTCTGGTGTGGGTACGTTATTTTCCCGAAGGACAGCTAACGCCTCGCGAAGGGAACGGCCAGTCGCCACGGCGAACATCGTTCCTTTCCTGTGCTCATCCATCCATTCCAGTAATTTTCTAAGCCCATCGCTGTCGCCAAGAAGCACATTGTCAATGTCAAGAGCCAAGATCCGGCTGGCGTGTATTAGCGGGGGTTTGTGAAGCAGCTCGATTCGATGCCGGGTGGCTTTGCGACTCCCTCTGATGACTTGACGAACCTCCTTTAGGTACTTGTTGACGTGGGCATCCCAGGCATAGTGGTTCTTCACGCCAGCGACTCCATTGCGTGCCCACTGGCGCCATTTTGGTCCCGCGGTAACGACTGCGAGGAGCGCATCTGCCAGTGCTGCAGGATTGAGGGTTTCGACGAGGAGCCCGTTTCGGCAATGTCGAACTATGTCGATTGGGCCGCCGTCGTCCGGAGCGATAATCGGAATGCCGCTGGCTGCGGCTTCAAGAAGGGTCAGGCCAAAAGCTTCTGTTATTGCGGAGTTCACAAATACACCTCTTCGCTTCGCAGCAAGCCGAAAAAGCTCTGGGACCTCATCAGGTTGGTGATGCTTTGGCATCGACACCTTGCCATTGAGGGCATACTTGTCGATCAAGAGAAGAATATTCGTTAGGATCTGTGCGGCACTTTCCTCAAGATTGGATATTTCATCCCGATTTCCCGCCACAATGACAAGGTTTGAGCGATCCTGGAGTTCCGGACTTTGCCCGTATGCTTCGACTAGCCCTTCCAGGTTCTTGCGTCGATCCGCGCGTGCAATAGTCAGGATCATTGGCTTGTTGGGCTTTGTCAGGAAGCGGTCCACCTCTTCGTGGATGGCTTGAGACGGTCGCCATTCTCGATCAGGGGGGTGAAATCGGGATAAGTCCATTCCCGGAGGTATCACCTTGATCCGGTTTGGGTGCGTTCTTTCATACAGTCCGTATTGCTGGTCAGCTTCTTGACGGGTGCTTGCGATTATCATCGCCGCCTGATCGAGCACTTGTTCCTCGACATCAATTCTCCTGCTGATTCGGAAACGCCGTTCAATCTGTGTCTCGGTCATGCCACCTTCTAACAGGTACTGCAGCTTGACTCTTCCAAGTGAGTGTCCAGTATGAATTTGAGGGATGTTAAGCATGTTAGATAGCTGAAGGCCGATATAGCCAGCATCTGCGTAATGCGTGTGCAGAATATCCGGTAGGCGATCTTGCGCTTTGAAGTGCTGTAACGCTCTATCAACGAACTCGTCCAAGTAGGGCCAAAGGGCTTCTTTGCGGATATAGCGTCTTGGTCCGCAACGGAGCCTCACGATTCGCGAGTTGGGCGACAAGGCCTCTTCGTCCGCCGCATAGTCGGCAGAGATTGACGGACTCTCTACTTTCCGAGTAAGCAGATCAACCTTTTCTACACCTGTGTTATTGGCTAGGGCATGTACCAGATCAAGTACGTAGCCTACCTGCCCGCCTGTATCGGGGTCACGCCCAAGTTCGGGCTCTTTGCTTCTAATGAGTCCGTGGACGCTAACCATGCAGAGGTAAAGACTTTTTTCTTCGATAAGAGTCTCTCCCTAGTAGTCGGTTAATTTCCTGGCGGTCAGATGACCAACTTTGGGCCGAGTTCAGTCTTCAGGAAAATGTGCATAGTAACTTTATCAAGTTATGGATTGCTTGTGCAAGGGATTAGACGGCATTTACGTACTCTCAAACTCAAAATACACTCGCTTGACCTGGGATTATGCCTGAAGTTGTGATCTTAATCATTTAGCCCGCCGCGAGCGTGATCCACAGATCGGTCGAATCGCTCGCAGAGAGAGAAGTCATAATGGATTCGAGAATCGATGACCAACCAGTGCATGAACGGGGGAGTTGTGCCATGACGTTATTAGCAATGGATTCTGCATTTATCGCGGCCGAACAAACTTACTAATGCACTCCAGTGCTAATTAGGCCCTCCCGTATTGTGGCGGGCTGGGCCACGAAATGAGTTCTGTCTCCGACTGCGGGTCCTGCCAGAGATCGGATTTTTTCAGGGGCCAAATTGGGTGCCGTCATCCAACCCTGGTTTCAGTGTGGACGAGCCCGTTGTTTCGGCAGATCTGGGAACGAAATCTTAGCCCGTCGTCAATTTCACTCATTGAGGCCGCAGTACTCTTCTGGGAGGTAGAGGTGGAGGCAAAGGCCCTGAAGGTCAAATTCCAGGGCATTCCCATAAAAAGGGATTTGACGAAGGAAAGTCAAAAGAGAAGGAGGCATGGGTTCCGAGATTTGTGCTAGAGCCATCCCTGTTACCGCGGCTGGCGCCTTTCGCGGAAGCCGGTTTTCCTAGGCAGCCTAAGGATGAAAAACCAGGGTGATCTTAACCTGAGGAGGTTTAAAAGCGGCTAGGCGCAAAGGAAAGACATTGGGCTGTTCCACTTGAAATTTACGGCGGATTGTCAAGCCGTTCCACCTCGCGTTGTGAAGCAAAGGCATACCAATGGGTTGCTGCAATCGGATTCGGGGGCAGGTCGTGCTAAGCTGAATTTAGTTGTATCTTTCAACAAAGTGCAGGCTTCAGCCCTTTGAAATTGTATCGAGACGTGGCCACGAATTTGTGCTCCAATGGAGTATTTCCTTGAAGGGTGTCCCAAAGTGACGTTGGCGTCTCCGTTTTGTGTCAGATAAGGCCTGGTGTTTATGTGTCTTCTGGAGCAAAGTGCTGGTAATTTCGAGATCCGATGTGGATTTCTGAATGCGTTCCATCGATTGGATAGGTTTTAGGCAGGGTGTTGCGTGGTTGGCAGGGACTTGCCTGTGGTGAGCGCATGCGCCTCCGCCGTTACTCCCGACACGGTCAAACTGGACGCCTGAACTGCTGTTGTTGGATGCGAACAGTTAAGTTAGATATTTGCTCTAAATCTGGATATGTTATGACTGAAGATGTTGGTTGGAGACCCTACAAGGTAATGGTCACTGTGCCTTGGCCGGTGATACAACTCTAGATGATCGTTTTCGGCCACTGACCAATTGGTGGGCTTGTCGGAATTTGCCATTTGCGATTCAGTTTGTTTCGGGAGAATTCCGCTGTCTTCAACTCAGTTTGACGTTGCGGACCCGATTCTCTGCATGTTGGCAGGATGACTCCAAATGGCATTATAAGTCCAAGAGCTTTTCGCTACTTGCTTCAGATTGGGTTGTTTGTAGCGGTTATCCGGATTTTGTGTGTATAAAGATGTTGAATATAGAAGGTCTTCGAAATGAATAGTCAGCTCTCTTCCAATTGTGTCGGCGAATGAGCAAGGGAATCGCAAGCAGCCCGGAGGATCCGGATGAAGTCTCGCAAGTTCGAAGCGCCGAAGGGGCTGTTCCCGCTTCGCGCAACTCAGTTTTAACCCGATTTCGTTCAAAGGCAATGGCCAACACATTCGAGTCGCTGAAAATCCGTGATTTCAGGGTGCTCTGGTTCGGTTTCATGGGTTCGTGGACCGGTATGCAGTTTCAACAAGTGGCCAGAGGGTACCTGGCGTACCGTATGACGGGTAGCGCCTTTGCCATCGGAATTGTCACGTTGGCTACGGGTCTTCCGCGGATAGTTCTATCACCTATCGGCGGATTTCTTGCAGATAGGTTCAAGAAACGCGATGTGATTGTCTGGACAAGCGTGCCAATGACTCTACTGAGCTTGGTAACCGGAATTCTCTATGTTGGGCACTCGCTCACAATCGACTGGCTGGTGATTCTAGGATTTTTCCAGGGAATTTGTTTCGGTTTCCTGATGCCTGCCCGACAATCATACGCTCCGCAGGTTGTGGGGACTGGCCATCTCCTTCCTAATGCCGTCGCGCTAAACAACGCTGGCATGAATATGACGCGCGTGGCCGGTCCTGCGGTGGCGGGGCTTTTGATCGCCACCCCTCATTTCGGATTGGGCGGAACCTTTTTCGCCATTTCTGGATTTTGGCTCTGGGTTACTCTTTCGGCTTTGAAAGTCCATAACCATGGAGTCCCTACCGGTCCTCGAAAGAGGATGGGAGAGAGCGTCAAGGAGGGATTCAGTTATGTGAGGCGAAGGCCAGGTTTGTTGGTGCTTATGAGCCTGGGGTTCGTTCCACTTGCATTGGGAATGCCGTACCTCAATCTGATGCCGGCAGTTGCAGGCGGTCCATTGCATGGTGGCTCCACTTTGCTCGGACTCTTGTTAAGTATCGGCGGCGTTGGTTCGCTCGTAGGAACACTGTTGCTGGCGTCATTTGCGCGCTATCCAAAGAAAGCTGCATTGCAACTGCTGCTTGGCGTGTCGTTTGGAGTCTCACTTGTCGGGTTTTCATTGTTCGTTCAGCTCCACGAGCTGGCACTGGCCATCCCATTCTTGTTCTTGACCGGAATGACGGGAGACGCATATCAGGCTCTGAACTCGAGTCTCATAATGATGAACACCGAACCTGGGCAGTATGGACGCGTGATGGGCGTTTACATGATTGCCCAATCGATTAGGCCAATATCAGTAATGCCTGTCAGTGCGGTTGCTGATCAGATTGGAACCGCGATAACCCTTTTTGCATCCGGAGGGATAGTCGCTCTCTTCGTGGCGGGGGTGGCGGCTCTTTATCCTGCCTACCGGCAGATTGGCAGGCCGACACCTCCGATTATGACTGAGCCAGAGGTATAGCCTTAAAAGGTCGCATGCCCCTTCATGATTACTGTCGCACGGCCATTGGGAACTTCTCAAAATTCACCGGGTAGCTTATCCCAGGGAAAAGAGGCCAGGCATGCAGAGCGACTGGTCCTGCAGCGAAGCGGTCATTGCCTGACTAACCGGCGTTTTAGGCGGGCAAATCTTCAGCATTGGCAATGAAACCCGTTACGGTCTTATAGTTGCATTAGTTTTACCTGTAACCTAATGTGAAAACGTCCTGGTTCCGGAAGCCATTGCGGCCAAGGCAAATAGAAAAGACGTGGAGAGGGGAGTTTCCGTGGTCAAAGATTTCCGCAGCTGGTTGGATACGCTCGAAAATCACGGTGAGTTGTTGCACATAAAGAAGCCCGTGGACCCAAAGACTCAAATGGGGGCTCTGCTATATCAGTCTCGTTCCAAGGCACTTATGTTTCACTCTTTGACCGGTGCTCCTGGCTGGCGTTCGGTCGGCAATGCACCTGCCAATATGGATCATGTGGCGTTGGCATTTGGAATGAAGAAAGAGGAAGTGGTCCGTTTCTTGGCTGGCAAAATGTCCGAGACGATCCCATGGGAACGCGTTTCCACTGGGCCAGTCAAAGACGTTCAGCTTGTTGGGGATCAGATCGACCTCACTAAGTGGCCTGTCCATCGTGCCGGGACAAAGGATGGTGGGGAGGTCATTGGGTCAGGCATGGTGTTCACAATAGACCCTGAGACTGGCAAGCAGAATGTGAGCATACACAGACTTCAGGTTCAGGGACCGCGCCAGACAGGGATATTGATGGTTCCGAGACACACAAGGGCCATTTACTCGAAGTATGAGGCTATGGGTAAGCCGATGCCGGTTTCGGTGGTAATCGGCCATCACCCGCTTTACTACATGGCCGCCGCCATCAGTGGTTCGCTCGGTATGGACGAAATGGAGATCGCAGGTGCTCTACTTGGAGAGCCTGTTCAAATGGTGAAATCGGAACTTAGCGATATCTTCGTACCCGCTCATGCCGAGATAGTAATAGAGGGCCACATTCCCCCATTCCAAAGGGAGGAAGAGGGTCCCTTCAGTGAGTTTCAGGATTATTACATCGCAGGAACCGGGAAGAACCCCGTAATTGTCATCGACAAGGTCACAAAGCGGGAAGACGCCATCTTCAAGAATCTGCAAAATGGCAGTGAGATGGAAGGATGTCTATTCCACAAGTTTCCTTTTGGGGCGGCAATCTACAACCACATACAGAATGTAGGTGGCTACGTGGATCTGGCAAACCTGCTGGTGCTTCCTGGAATTTTTGGTGTCGTGATTCAGATGACTCCGCGATTTGCCGGCGAAGCAAAGAATGTTGGTCTCGCTGCGCTGGGCAGTCCAGTGCTACATCCCAAAGTTGTGATCGTAGTCGACACGGATGTCAACATTTACGACTACTGGGAAGTCCTTTGGGCGATCAACACCAGAGTCGATCCAGCCCGTGACGTATCCATTATTGACGGAGTCCGGATTCACCCCATGGATCCGACAGGAACGGAGTTGAAGGGTCCTGGTGGTCCCGATTGGCAACGAATCGGAAGCAAAATGGTGATTGACGCAACCAAGCCAGCAATTGCTTTTCCGGAAGCCAGAGAAGAGTTCGAGCGTATTCGGCCAATTGGAGACGGTGAAGTCTTCCTCGCTGACTTCTTGGATTAGACCACCTAGGTGCTGGTTCCGATTATCAGTAGGATCGGATTGCAACCTTGCATGGCCGTCATTTCATCGGGGGCCAGTTTACGGGAACTATGAGGTCTTGTCGGGAGTATAACTCACCGGGAAGACCTCATGACCTATTTTAAAGGTACCCAGCGAACAGAAGGTGAGTTCTGGTTAGCCACAGGTTGCATCCACTCTTCCTCAAGAGGAGGCTGGGAGCCGATCATTGTGCATCAGTCCCCGCCCATCGCTTGAAAAGCTCATGCTCAATCCCAAACTGGTCAAGTACTTTACCGACAGTCTGTTTGAGGAGATCATCGATGGATTGTGGGCGATGGTAAAAGGCCGGTACCGGAGGCAATATGATTCCACCCGCCAGGGTGACCGTCTCCATATTACGAATATGTATGAGGCTCAAGGGCGTCTCCCGCGTGACAAGTACAAGGCGCCTTCGCTCCTTTATGCATACATCCGCCGTTCTTGTTAGTAAATCGGGTGTGTAGCCGGAGGCGACGGCGGCGAGGGTCCTCATGGAGCAGGGAATGACGACCATTCCCGTGGTCTCGAATGATCCCGATGAGATCGAGGCGCCCAGGTCCTCTGGGTCGTACACGATGTCCCCGAGCACTTCCACTTCCTTGCGGGTCATTCCCAACTCGTACGCAATGCTCTTCTCGGCCCCCTTGGAAAGAACCAGATGAACTTCAATACTGTCCATTTCTTTCAGTGATTGGAGCAGCGTCAACGCGAGTTGTGGTGCACTCGAGCCGGAAATGCCAACGATCAATCTTCTGGTTGGGCTCATACTCTCTCTGTACCTTCCATGTTTTGGGTTGCCGCCTTAGGTTCCACATCAGGACTGGTCGTATTCGGCGTCAAGCCGAAAGCATTAGTCCAATCTGCATCAGTACCACGTCGATCACTGAAATTGAGATTTCCGCAGATATCCATCGGCCGCGGTTGAACATACTTTTAGGTAACTCTATTCATTGTTGCCGTGAATTCCAACCGTCAGTCGATCATGTTTGGTTCGGTCACGGTCAAATGTCAGCGGCTAGAAGCAGGCTGCAATCGCACTTTTCATATCCCGTTTAATTGTGGACGCAATTCCTGGGCTGACCATGTCAGGGCTCACCTTATTTGGAGGGTCTGAAGTCGATTGCAAGGAATGCTCGGCGCTTTCCGTGCATGTGGCATGCAATCTGCAATATCTGCATATCAGCGTGTGTTTTTAGGCATAGCGGAAAATCCCAAAGATCCATTTAATTGCGACATATGGCACGTGATACGCTTTGCGGTGTTGTTAAGATCAAAGTTTAGGGGGGCGTATGATGCACAGGTTGGAGCGCTAGGAGGTTCCGCCAGCTGCCTCGGTGCGCGCATAAGGTCGGATGTCAGCATCTTCACGTGATGGCAAATCTGCTTAAAGGGCGACCCTAAGAATTGAGTCGAAGTCGGGACTTTCCTAAGAATTGGCGAGTCCTGCAAAGGGTTTTAGGAATTGAAGAATTGCCACAGTCAAGGGTTGACTTTTTTGAGGCTGTGGTTTAGGAGGAGGTAGGGATGGGTAACATTGGTAGTCGTGAGATTCTCCGGCTTTCGGTTAACGGCCGTCAGCATGAGTTGCTTGTAAAGCCTTATGCGACACTGTTAGAAGTTCTTCGGGAAGATCTTCGCCTGACGGGCACCAAGCATGGTTGTGAAGCCGGCGAATGTGGCGCCTGTGTGGTGCTGGTGGATGGAACCCCGCAGCTAAGTTGCCTCGTTTTGCCAGGCCAAATCGAAGGCAGTGAGGTCACTACTATCGAGGGCGTCTCTAACGGGTCGGAACTGCATCCTGTACAACAGGCATTCATGGATCATGGGGCTCTTCAATGTGGCTACTGTACTCCAGGAATGGTCCTTTCGTCGAAAGCACTTCTTGATTCAAACCCCTCTCCGACACGGGACGAAATCAATGAGGCTCTTTCGGGAAACTTATGCCGTTGCACGGGTTACGTAAGCATTATTGAAGCGGTGGAGGATGCTGGGAGGGCGATGGCATGACGACCGTATCCCTTGATGAAAATACTGACTTGCGCGTAATCGGAAAGTCGCTGCCGAAAGTTGATTCCGTTGGAAAGCTCATCGGTTTGACTGCGTATGCCGACGATATTGAGCTGCCGAACACGCTGTATTGTAAACTTCTCCGCAGTCATCATCCCCACGCCAGGATCTTGTCTATCGACAGCAGCGCCGCGTTGGCTATTGAGGGTGTTGTTGCCGTCATAACGGGTGAAGATCTGCCAATCAAGTATGGCATTATGCCGACAAGCCAAGACGAACACGCGCTTGAATACGAGAAAGTCCGGTTCGTTGGCGATCCAGTCGCTGCGGTTGCTGCGGTCGATGAGGAGACCGCGCTGGCAGCTTGCCGGGCCATCCTTGTCGAATATGAGCCGTTGGAGGCGATCGAATCAATTGAGCACGGACTGCTCCCACCATCCGATGAGCCGATTCACGATTACGCAGGTCCAGGCAATATACACCGTATGGGAGCTTTGGAATTTGGTGAGGTGGACGAAGGTTTTGCCAATTCCAGCTTTATTCGTGAGGACGTGTTTTTCTACGAAGGCAACACGCACCTGCCGATGGAGCAGCATTCCGCAACTGCGACTTTCGTTGGAGATCAACTGACTCTATGGTCCTCGACCCAGAATCCGCATTATGTCCACCGTGCCCTAGCGAGGGTCTTTGAAATGCCAATGGGCCACATTAGAGTTATTGCGGCTCCGCACGGGGGAGGCTTCGGGGGCAAGTCGGATCCGTTCTCTCACGAAATGGCCGTATGCAAGCTGGCAATGATTACCGGGAGACCCGTAAAATGCACTCTCACCCGCGAGGAGGTGTTTTACGTGCACCGTGGCCGTCACCCGGTGTTGATGTGGGTACGGACTGGAGTGGCCAAGGACGGGAAAATCCTCGCGATGCACTTTAAGACTGCTTTGGACGGTGGAGCATACGGCTCCTACGGCCCGGCGTCGATGCTATACACCGGAGCATTGCAGACTACTACGTACAACATTCCTGCTTATAGGTTTGAGGGTGTACGTGTGTTTACTAACAAGGCGCCTTGTGGTCCAAAGCGTGGCCACGGCACACCGCAGCCCAGGTTCGCCCTAGAGCTTCATCTCGACAAAATTGCGGAAGCGATTGGCCTCAACCCGGTCGAGTTGCGCAGGCGAAACTACGTTAAGCCTTATACACGCACAATAAATCACCTGCGAATTACCTCCTGTGGAATAGAAGAGGTGACTGACAGGGTTGTTGAGGCTTCTGGATTTCTCGACCGCAAGAAGAGGCTTGGGCACGGTATGGGGTTTGCGGTGTCGGCCTACATGTGTGGCGCAGGACTGCCAATCTATTGGAACCGCCTGCCCCATAGTGAATGCATCATTCAGGTGAACCGTGGCGGCGTCACGCTCTACTGTGGCGCGACAGACATTGGTCAAGGGTCTGACACTGTACTGGCAACTGTGGCAGCGGAGCAGCTGGGACTTTGGCCGACTGATGTGCGAATAGTGAGTGGAGACACCGGACTGGCGCCGGTCGATCTGGGGTCCTATTCGTCACGCGTC
Source organism: Actinomycetes bacterium (assembly GCA_021777475.1). Classification (GTDB taxonomy): domain Bacteria; phylum Actinomycetota; class Acidimicrobiia; order Acidimicrobiales; family Acidimicrobiaceae; genus SCQM01. Next base: position 61,312 of record JAJYDM010000001.1, read on the forward strand.
ACGTTCATGGCAGGCAATGCCGCGCTCCAGGCTGCCAAAGAGATGCGCGAGATAATTGTCAAGGCTGTGGCGGAAAAGATGGAGTGCAGCCCTAGCGAAGTAATGGTTGGAGACGGCAAGATCGGTGAGCTGAGCTTCGAAGAGGCCGTCGTCTTGGCTGAGGAGCGTTTTGGTATGCTCTCCACACGTGGCAGCTACTCGCCGCCGGCCAATATTGGAGGTAAGTTCAAAGCTGCCGGCGTAGGTCCGAGCCCTGCCTACTCCTATTCGGCCGCAGTAGTCGATCTGGATGCCGATCCATACAGTGGCGAGATCCGGCTAAACAAGGTTTGGATTGCGCATGACATCGGACGTTCCATAAACGCTTTAGCTGTGAAGGGTCAGGTTGAAGGGGGCGTATACATGGGGCTTTCCGAAGCAATGATGGAAGGTCAACTGTATCGCCACGGACTACACAAACAACCGTCGATGCTTGACTACAAGGCCTTCACATTTATGGAGATGCCTGAGGTTGAGACTTTTCTCGTGGAAACGATCGATCTCGAAGGTCCTTACGGTGCCAAAGAGGCTGGACAGGGTCCGCTGCTTCCGGTGATTCCTGCTGTGGTATCCGCCGTCCATGATGCGCTTGGCGTTTGGGTGGATGAAGTCCCGATTACGTCGGACAAGATCATGCGTGCTATGGACGCCAAGGTCAAGGGTCGCGAAGGCCGGTACGGACCTAAGATCTTCCCGAACATTTCCTATCCCACTATTGTAAAGGTGCCTCCCTTCGATGCTTCGTCTTCCGCGTTTTAGTTATCTACGACCAGGATCTGTGGCAGAAGCTGCGCAGGTTCTTTCAGAGTACGGATCCCGGGCCAGAGTGGTCGCTGGTGGAACAGACCTATTGCCAAAGATGAAGCGTGGCCAGATGGAGCCCGAGGTCGTCATTGGGCTTGGCCATATCAATGAGCTTCGCGGAATCCGGGCCACCGAAGATGGCGGCTTTGAGATCGGGGCGTGCGTGACTCTTTCCGAGGTGGTCGCAAGTCCTGAGTTGCGGGCTGCCTATCCCGGCTATGTTCATGCTGCTGCACTGGTCTCAACTCCGGCATTGCGCAATTCGGGCACAATTGGAGGAAACCTATGTGTCGACACGCGTTGCAATTATTATGACGAGAGTTACGAATGGCGCAAGGCGCTTGGCTTCTGCATGAAAAAAGATGGGAACATCTGCCGAGTGGCGCCAGCAAGTGCCACCTGTCGAGCCATTGCCTCTTCGGACACCGCACCTGCCGCAATTTCGATGGGTGCCACCGTGGTGTTGGTTGGACCCAACGGGCAGCGTGAAGTTCCTGTTGAATCATTGTACCAAGACGATGGGCAGTTCTACATGACGAAAGCGCCAGATGAGATTCTTACCAGCCTGCGGATGCCAAGTCCAGGACATTGGAAGTCGTCTTATGTAAAGGTGCGCAACCGTGGCTCGATTGACTTTCCATTGGTAGGTGTGGCAGCCGCGATACAGATGAAAGGTTCTCTTGTCGAGGCTTGCCGGATTGTCATTACGGCAGTAGGTCCTCAGCCTTTGGATGTCAGCCAGGCTGCAGGTGCTCTCGTGGGTAAAGAGATCGACGACACCCTTCTCGAGGAGGTTGCCACCGAGGCTGCAAAGCCAGCGAGGCCTTTGGACAATGCGGATCTTTCGTATGTCTGGAGAAAGAGGATGACGCGTCGGGCTATCGAGCAGGCGATACGTGAGGCTGCCGAGGTCGGATGAAGCTGGTCCAGAAAGTATGCGGTGACAGGTCTGAAGTCAAGATTCGGAAATGTGGCTGAGTTGAAGATCAGGATTATTAAGACAATTTTGAAAGAGCGCGTGAGTTGAATTGACATGTAATTGAGGCAGTGACAGTTGTGCAATTATGGCTCGATTGGACAAATCAGCTAGAAGTCATTGGTTTCTAGCAAGAATTGTGGGCGATGAGTTGCGTGGTTGAAGTCGAGGAGACGCGGAGCATGGAATTGGAAAAGGCCTGCTCCCGGCTCTTTATCGCGGTATCCGGTTCTGGAAGGGTGTGTTTGCCCTCCCACTGCCGGTCTAAAGAAAGTGAAGTGTGGGGGATGATCAAAATGTGTGTGACCGGATCAGCCATTGACATTGGAGATGTCGAGCGGACTTCGGAGAGAAGATTTCGCATCACCGGAAACGGTCCTGCAGGTGCCATTATTGCAGGCGAGGCTCAGAGAAGCCCGTTTTCGAAGTTTGTGGCTGAAAGGTGTGGTTTGAGGATGTCGCTCCATGTAGGTGAGAAATGAGTTCGAATTTGGATACCCAGGCAGAAATCAAAACAATTCAGCTGGAGAAGCTGCAATCTGGCATGGAGGAAGTCTTGGCCTCCAATCCTTTTTATCAAGCACGTCATCACCAGGTGACTAGCTGGGATGATTTCTACGAGCTGCCTTTTTTGATAAAGGCCGAACTCGTGGAGGATCAGACAAAGAACCCACCTTTTGGAACAAATCTTACCTATCCTTTGGGCGATTACGTGAGGCTTCACCAGACCTCTGGAAGCTCCGGAGGGCGGCCACTTCGGTGTCTGGATACCGCAAGATCCTGGCAATGGTGGACGAGCATTTGGGCTAACCACATCTATAAAGGAGCCGGAATCACCAGTGACGACCGGATCTTCTTTGCCTTTAGCTTTGGACCATTTGTTGGGTTTTGGTCTGCTTACGCAGGAGCCGAACGACTTGGGGCCATGGTCATTCCGGGTGGCTCGATGAGTTCGGAACAACGGATACTCGCAATTCTCGATCTTGAGCCCACCGTTCTCTGCTCAACTCCAACCTACGCGCTCAGGTTGGCGGAAGTCGCATCCAAGATGGGAATCGATATTTCAAAATCTTCGATCACAAGGACTCTGCATGCGGGGGAACCGGGCGCCAGCATTCCTGGCACGAAGCAGGCCATCGAAACCGCTTTTGGGGCGATTTGTCTTGACCACACGGGGATGACTGAATTGGGTCCGACAGGCTTCACATGTTCCGAAGGTGACGGTGTCCACTTCATCGAGTCGGAATTTATTTTCGAGGTGATACCGGTAGGGACCGATCCTGATCCCCGCAATACACAGTCTGAGGGAGTTGGCGAACTTGTCGTCACTAACCTGGGGCGCTTCTGCTCGCCATTGGTCCGCTATCGTACCGGTGATCTTGTGGACCTTTCCCGTCAACCCTGCGCCTGTGGCAGTCCTTTTGTCAAAGCAGTGGGTGGAATACGCGGTCGCGTGGACGACATGTTCACCGTTAGGGGAATAAATCTTTATCCTTCGCAGGTGGAAGAGGTGCTTAGGCGATATTCGGAAATAGTGAACTTTCAAATCAGGCATAAAAAAGTTCGTCATATGGACGAGGTCGCTCTGTTGATTGAAACCCGTGATGGCAGCGACTCGGTGGTTGAGCAGGTTGTGCTCGATTTGCGACACTCTTTTGGTGTGCGTATCGATTGTGAGTGCGTTCCGTCTGGATCGCTCCCGAGCGACGAAATGAAAGCCAAGCGGGTGGTTCACGTTCAGGGCTGAGTTTCGAGTTGGGCTGTATGTTGGGCCGATTGTGATAAAAACGGTTTGACTGTGGACCCTGGTTTTGTATCAATTCTGATTTTGCCCGGCGTCAAGAGCCGTCTCGCTCTTGACGCCTTCGCATTTTTAACGCCGGTAACCTAATATGTGTGGCGTGCTGGGCTTCTGAGCGTGTCCGAAGGTGAGAAATGAACGACATCACCTCTCCGTGTGTTGTACGATTTATCGGTAGGTCCTTACTCTGAAAATATCTGGGTCCTGATTATTCGGGTAGTTTTTGTTCACAGGAGATGGGTTATGACCGGGGATGAAAATACCTTGGCAGGTGGTTCGCAACCCGAGTCGCTATCGGATGAGGCCATGCGGGCCGAACTCGGACGCAGACTGCGAATGGAAGCGCCATGGGCAATCCAGTTTCGAGACCCCTCCCAGGAGATCAAGCGTTTGTTCAGTGAACTGTTTGGGACTTTCTTTCTGGTGGTGGTTGCGGCCGGTGCGCCTACCGTCTCCGCGGTTGGGGCTGGGCAGATTGGCCGCGCCGCAGCCGTCACCGCGCCTGGCCTGATGGTGTTGTCGATAATACTTTTCATGGGTAGAGTTTCCGGTGCACATCTGAACCCGGTTGTGAGCATCGCGTTCGCGTTGCGGAAGGACTTCCCCTGGAGACGGGTTCCAGGATACATTGTGGTCCAGGCCGCCGGCGCTATCTTGGCCGGGCTGTTTCTGTATGCGATGTTTGGGAAAGTTGGGCTGTTGGGAGCGACTGTTCCCGGCAAGGGAATCACCGATCTCCAGGCATTCTTTATGGAGACAGTGCTTACCCTTGGCCTTGTGAGCACAATTCTCGGTACAGCATCCAAGGCACAGAACGTTGGCACCATGTCGGCCGTCGGAGTCGGGTCATATATCGCTTTGGCCGGTTTATGGGCAAGCCCAATAAGCGGTGCTTCTATGAACCCAGTCCGGTCGCTAGGTCCTGCAGTGGCGCTTGGCGACTTTTCCCACCTTTGGGTTTACTTTGCTGGACCACTAGCGGGTGCCTTGATTGCTGTCTTGGTGGCGTTCATCTTGAGAGGGCCTGCTGGTTTTGATTCGGAGGCCCAATTGGCCGCTCAAGGCAAGATCAAGTAGAGGATGTATTCAAAGTAACAGGCTTTCAGATTGTCGATTGTAGAGGGGGCAGATGTGGCCAAAAAAAAATCCATTCGAAGGGAACTTTGGAAGGATACTCCGGAGGAGCATGACTTTCCCGCTGCATTTAGCTACCTTTCGCTAGTTTGTGGAGTCAAGGCCGCGGAGGCGCTGGTCGCTTCAATGAGAGAGGCCCCAACCGAAATTCGAAAGGCAAAGGATCTCTTGAGGGCGAGCGGGCTGCCACTGTTGTCAAAGGACGACTTTCATGTGTCTTTGGATCTGAGAAAAGTGTCGAAGGGAATTCCACTTTCACCGGTTTTGCTTGTCAGAGGGAACATCTCCAAGCAGATCAGCCTTACGGTGGCTGACGGTTACCACAGGATATGTGCCAGCTATCAGATCAGCGAAAATGAAGATATTCCCTGTAAGATTGTTGAGCCCAAGTACATCTGACTGAAGGTGAGGTCAGAGTCTCGCTGTCCAGTCGGACCACAAAGGCTGAGACTGGGAACTGCTTTGCCGGTCGCGAAAGTTTGAATGGGGCGCCCAGCCCTTGAGCGTCTGCCAATTCGATGTGGTGGAATTGGCAAAAATCTATGGCTGCTGGTTCTCGCGGGAAAGCCATTTTTGTCCGCGTGCATAAAGGGCCTGAACTTCTCGACCATCGAGTCCCGGCATGTCTGTCTTGACCGAGTAACCGAGACGTGACTGAAGATAGGCCAAGTGGCGATATCCAACTGGAAACTTGTTTAGCAGTTTAGGGTCGAGTATTGGCGTTTGCCCCGGTACGACTGCGCTGAGTCGGTCCATTTCATAGATCGGTTGGCGAAGCGCAAGCTTCCAGTCGCCGTCTGAACGTCTAAGGAAATCATAGAATCTTCCGGTGCAAATGACATCGCATTGCACTCCTTCAACCGTAGCTCTTTGGGTTATCGTCATCTTTGTCTGTGCAACCGCTCGATCGTCGCAAATGTCGATGGAGCTTCCTCCCAAGAAGTGAAGAATCCTTACCCCTTTGTTCCAGCCATCGATGCTTGCTTGAATGAACTCCTCGGCCAACCCTTGTTTCCAGGTTGCCATCATTATTCCGTCGTCGGCCCACAGCGTTCGAAATTGATCCCATGCCCCGGCGTCACGCCAAACCGCCCAGTTCTCGACGAGTTCTCGAATGCGAAAGCGCTCACTTATTTGATCGTCCACCACTACGACCTTTCTTGAGTCTGGTTTTTTCGTCAGCTTACCTTGTGGCCCCTTGTTCAAATTGTAATCAGCCTTGAATGCTGGATTGAAATGAGATGGGTTCGAGCTTATTTATTGGACCGTTACCTCTGTCGGCAAAGAGGTTAAACGGATATGATGGGACGAAATTTATTGCTTAAGCAATAGGGATTTCGGCCCTACCAAGCACTGCGGCTTTCGCTTCGCCACATGCCCTGGCTTCTATAGTTAAGGCTACCGTTTTGTGTGGGATATCAGATCTGAGCCGCTTCAGGAGGGTGCTTATATGACTAACAGTGCCAAGACCTCGACTACTCACTATGAAGTTCAGAAAAAGCGGCGGGCACAGTTCATTGAAGAGTGGCGAAACAACCGTAGGACTGTGGTTCACGGAGTCGACGTCGAGATTCACGAGACTCCACGACGCATCAGTACTGGCGTTTATTTAGGTAAGGATGGAGATAGCCCCATAAGGACCGTTGATGCCGCGGTGCATCAGGTTACTTCAGGTGTGGTATCCACTATCCATCGGCACTCTTGGGATGCAGTGATGCTGTGTGTAGGGGGTTTTGCATGGACTGAAATCGACGGCAAAAGGATATCGTGGGGGCCTGGTGACAGCCTGTACCTGCCAGCGTGGTCATGGCACCGCCACGGAAATGACGGTGATATCTCCGCGAGATACATGAGTTTCTCAAGTGAACCGCTTATAGATGTCCTCGGTTTTGGCATACTTGAAGATGGTGGGGACAGCCCCGTGGCTGAACTGCCTGGACACCCTGGCTTTGCGGCATCCATGCCTGGAAATGACATTTATGCAAGGAGGATCCGTCGCCTTGCAGCAGATCAAATTGAGCGCTTCAATGGCCGGTTGCACACCAGTTGGGATGAGCTCGAGTTCTTGCAGTCCCCAAGGGGTACTCGAACCACCTTTCTGCTTGATCGTGCCGTCGGGTACAGAACATCCGGGTTGACCATGGCGATGTTCGAGATTGGTCCGGGCAGAGCTCAGTCCATGCACCGTCACTCGGGAGAAGCGTGGCTGTATGTGGTCGAAGGCCAAGGCCACTCTTTTATGGGCCCTGAACCGGATCAGGGTGAAGACTACGAGTGGGGGAAGGGTGATCTCATTGTTGTAGATCACTACTCCTGGCACCAGCATTTCAACGACGACATGGAAAAGACGGCCAGGGTGGTTCGTGTGCATATTCTCGACACACTGCTTAACACAATGAATGCCCTGTGTTATCCGTTGAATCTGTTGGAAGAGCCGCCCGACCACATAAGAAGCCAGCAAACCGGCGATCTGAAGACCATTGCCTGGCCAGAGGTAGAAAGACCTAGCTGGCCCTAGCGTCCGTGGTCAGATGTGATTTCATCAGGGCAAAGCTGTCTCTTGAGATTTTTTCCCATCCGATTCGCATTTCGCCAGGGAGATAGCATAAAGGGGAAACCAGATCGGGCCTCCGAGATTCGAAGGTGACATCACAAAGGCAGAAAATGAGTAGCTCTGATGTTGAGTTCATGCCACCAAATTCCCATGGTCTAATTTGGCGTGTGTAAAAATCGTTCTCGGTGCAATTCTGAGAATGAGACATCAATAGTTAGTGGCGTGTTCGGCCAGAAGTTGGTTTGTTGTTTCCGAGTTGCATGTGTGGTTCTCCCTCTATGGTGTCTCGGTTCTCTAAGATGCTCCCCGCGGTGGAGCTCGAATATTTCAGTACCACTGCAAGTTTGTAGAGATAATCCGACTCACCACCGTCGCGCCCGAAAGCGCCACGTACTGGTCCACCAGCGCCATGGCTAGAACTCCCTTGGTATCTCAAAACACTGTGTCACCTATCACGAGGGCCTTGGGCCTTATTCCATCTGTCGAAATCCGGGAAAAGTTCCCTAAGCCCTGACCGAAAGGCCGCATACTTCAACCGAAGAGGCTGGTTTGATAATGTGGAGTGGGCCTGTAAGGTCCAGCGGCAAACCAACTTGGCGGCCGCTGGAAAAGTGTTGTCAATGTTTGCCGCTGACTATCTGAAGCTTTCCTGGAATTTGACGAGCGCGCTGTTGCCAGGGCAAAGCTTTTCAAGCGGAAGGTTGATCAGTGGCTCATCCACGGTCTGGTTCAAGTCGTGGATGTCAGAAAGTTCGCGGTCTATGTAAAGCAGACCTGTGGGAATCTCACCACTGGCTTTCGCCTGATAGATGTAGTTCATAGCGGCATTGCGGTCACGTGGGTCGTAGTGTTCGGGCAGGGTTCGGAACATGAGCACCGATCCATCATGCATCGTCACGCTGACTTTACTGTCAGCAGGCAGTTCCGCAGTTATCTGAGCGGAGGAACGAAGGAAAACAGAATCAATCTCATTTAATTCGTGCTCTCTCATGTATTTGTAGCTCTTTGTGGAACCCTGGTGATTGTTGAACTGAATACAGGGAGAGATGACGTCTATGAGAGCAAAGCCATGATGCTCAACCGCCGCCTTAAGGATGGGGATGAGCTGCCGTTTGTCTCCCGAAAAACTGCGGGCCACAAAAGATGCACCAAGGCTGAGTGCCAATTCGACGGGGTCAATTGGAGGAACGTCGTTTGGCACACCACGCTTGGTGGTCGATCCGACGTCGGCTGTTGGCGAGAACTGGCCCTTGGTAAGTCCATATACGCCGTTGTTCTCGATTATGTAGACCATATTGACATTCTTTCGAATGGCATGCACGAGATGGCCAGTTCCAATTGAGAGCGAGTCTCCGTCTCCGGAAATACCAATATAGATGTTGGACCTGTTCGCAGCGTTTGCCCCTGTGACTATGGGTGGCATGCGACCGTGGACGGAGTTGAAGCCGTGGGCCCCTGACACGAAGTAGGTAGGGGTTTTCGAAGAACACCCGATACCGCTCAGTTTGGCGATCTGCTCCGGAGGTGTGTCGAGTTCGAAGAAAGTCTGGACGATAGCGGCTGTGATGGAGTCATGGCCGCAACCTGCACACAGGGTCGACATTGTACCCTCGTAGTCGCGGACGGTAAGTCCCAATGCGTTTGTTGCATGTGGCGCGAGCGGGATCAGCGGTTTGCGTATAGATGGCATGTTTAGTCCTTTAGCTCGTTCAAAAGTCCATCAACTACGTCGTCTGCGCAAATCGGGAAACCGCCGTAGGACAGCACAGAACGGAGTTTTGTCGGCGGTGTTTCGGTTTCCAAAATTAGCAGCGAGCGCAGCTGCGCGTCTCGGTTTTGCTCGACAACCACGGTGAACTCGTGGGTGTCTATGAAGTGCTTAACTTCGTCGGAGAACGGGAAGCCGCACACCCGCAGGTAGTCGAGAGCAAGGCCGTCACTTTCAAGTCTAACGATGGCCTCTTTTACCGCCATTTCGCAGCTGCCGAGTGTGATCACTCCGTGGCGGGCACCATCTTTGAGTTCGATTACCGGTTTTGGAACATAGTTGGCTGCAGCTTTGTGTTTCTTTGCCAGTCTGTCAACCACTTGTATGTAGCCTTCAGGACTTTCTGTGTATGCACCTAGGCGGTCATGCCCTGAGCCGCGGTTGAAGTATGCACCTTTTACGGATATCCCGGGTAACGTTCGAGGAGTCACGAAATCGGCGTCCTCGTCCGCATACCGGTAGAACTTTGGAATGGTCTTAAGATCTTCGGCGGTAAGGACTCTCCCCCGATCCCAATTGTAGTTGTCGTCCCACGTAAGATTGGAGACAACCCAATCGTTCATTCCAATGTCAAGGTCAGACAGGACAATTACAGGCGTTTGGAAATGCTCTGCCAGGTCAAACGCCTTCACGGTGAAGTGGAAGCACTCTTCTGGGTTGGCAGGGAACAGGAGGATGTGCTTGGTGTCTCCATGGGAGGCGTAAGCGCACTCCATGATGTCCGCCTGCTGTACCCTGGTTGGCATTCCCGTCGAGGGTCCAGTTCGTTGGACATCTATGATGACCGCCGGTATCTCCGTGTAATAGGCGAGACCGAGAATCTCGTTCATCAGGGAGATTCCTGGCCCAGAGGTCGAGGTGAATGCACGCGCTCCTGCCCATGAAGCGCCGACAACCATACCCAAGGCCGCCAGTTCATCCTCGGCCTGGAGGACTATGAAGTTGCTTCGAGTTTCCGTGGTGCCGTCTTCTAGGGTGATCGTCTCCCGCCGGTAACGTGAGCACAGTTTCGTGAAGTTCTCCGCAACTGATGTTGCGGGAGTGATTGGGTACCATGCAGCAACGGTTGCGCCGGCATAAATGCAGCCAAGCGCGGTCGCTGTGTTGCCGTCGATCAGGATCTTGTCTGCGTTCTTGTCAATGCGCTCCAGGCGGATTGGCAATGGGCAGTTGAAGTTCTCCATTGCGTAGTTGTAGCCGAGTTCGAGCGCACGGTGGTTTGAGTTGCGAATCCTCTCGTTACCAGAGTATGTCTCGTCCAGTAGTTCTGAGATGACATCGAGATCAAGGGTGATTGCGGCTGCGACAGCTCCGGCATAACCAATGTTTCGCATCAGGATCCGCTCCCGCGACTCCGGGAATTCCTCCGCGAAAAGAGTGGAAAACGGCACGCCAAAGAAATTGATGTCTTCACGCAGAATTTGGGGAGGGATGAACCAGCTGGAGTCGTAGATCAGGTATCCGCCCGATCTGACGGAAGCAATATCGGTTTCGTAGGTTTGAGTATTCATCGCTACCACCAGGTCAAAGGTGTTTGCCCGCGATGTAAATCCGGATCCATTTACCCGTATCTCGTACCACGTAGGCAGGCCCTGGATATTTGATGGAAAGAGGTTCTTCCCCGACACGGGAATACCCATGCGAAAGATCGCTTTCAGCAGCAGATTATTTGCGCTCGCGGATCCCGTGCCATTTACGGTGGCAAAACGGATGGCGAAGTCGTTTGTCTTATCTGGAAGCTTGCTGGACCTGTTCCCAGAACCTTTTGGGCCAGGCTGGCCCAGGTTTGTCACTTGATCGATCTTTTGAGTCATCACTTGCCTTTGTTGTTAGAGTTTCCGGCGTAGCTCAGTTGGAGAACAAACTTTTCCATGTTCCAAGCAGCCGTGGGACAGCGCTCAGCACACAGCCCACAGTGAACGCAAATATTCTCATCTTTGATCATGATTCTTCCGGTTTGAGCGAGCTTTGACGAAATGTAGAGTGGTTCGTCAAGGTTCACAGCAGGAGCGGTTAGAAATCGTCGCAGATCCATCTCGTCGTCACGGTCCTCTGTGATGGTGAGGCACTGGACAGGGCAGATGTCTACACACGCATCGCACTCAATGCAGAGTTGAGTGCGAAACACTGGTTCAACGTCGCAGTTCAAACAGCGCTCCACTTCCCGGGCGGTCTGCTCGGCACTGAAACCAAGTTCGACTTCAAGACTGAGGTCCTCAAATCGCTTGGTCAGGTCAACGTGGGTCATCTGCTGACGTGCCGATGGGTTGTAATCGTTGTGGTAACTCCACTCGATCAAGCCCATTTTCTGGCTGACAAGATTCATTCCCACCGGCGGTCGGTCGCTCACCGGTATTCCTTGGCAGTGGTTGTGCATCGATATGGCCGCTTCGTGGCCGTGGGCAACGGCCCAGATGATGTTCTTGGGACCGAATGCCGCATCGCCGCCGAAGTAAACGCCTGGCAACGTGGACTCCATCGTGATTTCATCAACCACGGGCATGTCCCATTTGCCGAACTCGATGCCGCAGTCACGTTCGATCCAAGTGAAGGCGTTTTCCTGCCCAATCGCCAATATGACGTCGTCACAAGGGATCGTGATGGTTTCGAGCACTTCGGAGTGGGTTGCCCCTTCATCCCATTTGACGATTTCAAATTCCATTGCAACAAGCTGGCCATCCTCGATGACGAAGCGCTTCGGGGAATGGTTGACGACGATCTCGATTCCTTCTTCCTCCGCATCCTCCAATTCCCAGGGGGATGCCTTGAAATATTCCCGCGGGCGGCGCGCCATGATCTTTACATCTTTGCCACCAAGGCGCCGTGCGGTCCGGCAACAGTCCATTGCAGTATTGCCAACACCTATGACCAGCACGCGTTTGCCAATTTCGGTTGTGTGTTCAAATGCAACCGACTGCAGCCAGTCGATTCCAATGTGGATCCGGTCCTCCCCACCGTCTCTGCGGCCTTGAAGTTGGAGGTCCTTGCCCCGAGGCGCGCCACTACCAACAAACAGCGCATCATAGCCTTCCTTTAGCAGCTGCTTCATGCTGGTAATCTCGGATCCGTACCTCATCTCGGCTCCCATGCCGACGATAGATTCAATTTCTGAGTCGAGAACTTCCTCTGGGAGTCTGAACGATGGGATGTTGGTTCTCATCAATCCGCCTGGTTTTAAGGAACTCTCGAATATCACAACTTCGTATCCGAGGGGCAACAGATCATTTGCTACCGTTAGCGATGCTGGACCCGCGCCAACGCAGGCAACTCGCTTTCCATTGGCAACTTCGGGGGCCTTGGGCAGACGCTCGCTCACATCGCCTTTGAGGTCTGCCGCCACGCGCTTGAGTCTACAGATGGCGACTGGCGTACCATCTACCCGCTCACGACGGCATGCGGGTTCACAAGGCCTGTCACAGGTACGCCCAAGAATTCCTGGGAATACGTTGGAAGCACGGTTGACCATGTAGGCGTCGTCATAGCGACCTTGCGCAATGAGTCTTATGTATTCAGGTACGTTGGTATGAGCGGGACAGGCCCACTGGCAATCAACGACGCTATGAAAAAAATCCGGGTTATTGATATCGGTTGGTTTCACGCCCAACTGCCTCCAAAGATTAGACCGGCACTCGGACACCAAACAGTCACTTTCAATGTTTGGTGAACGGCCCGAGCTATCTGTTATCTATAAATGCGCCATTTTTCGACTCGGTGGTGTGGCGAAGTCGCTTCAATTAAATTGAAGGAGACCCAGAGCCACCGTTAACACTCTACTTCCTGCAGGTATGTTGTTGGAAATTTGCCCTTTGCTTCACTGTCCTTATCGAGATTGTACGAGATTAATGAAATGCTAACTCAATAATTCCAGCCTGGCGGTGGTATGTCAAAAGCCATGGCAGGATATCCGCTGAGAGGGGAGAAATTTGGCGCAATTGTGAGCGGGGATAGGGGGTTTCCAAGAATGGCGGAGCCTTAACTGTGAGGTAGTTGGACCGCTGGATCAACGACCGGGATTACCAAGAACCAAGGGCGTTTTTTAGTCCTCTCGCAGTGTGTTTACGGTAGCCCTCCACTGTGGAAGACGTGGTCCTCGGCTTCACATAGAAGTTAAGGGTTCGGCCATCGAAATTCAGCCTCAGACACTTGCTTCGCTGACAACATGGTCCATTCCGATCCTTCGACTGTTCCGCTTGGTCGTCTCTGGGATCGTTGGTGAAAGTTGCAGCCACTGTTCGCTGCAGGTGACCAGCTGCCGACGAGGCATGTTTGACAGTTTCAGAGTCGTCTGTGTGGCTCGCCAAACGTGAAGTTCTGCCCCGGGCCGAAGGGATTTTTTGAGAGGGCTACCCGGTCGGAGTGTTTTGGGTCAGGCGCTTAGTGTGTGACTTGTTGAAACCATTAGCGTGAAAACTTGGGTTGCTGCAGCCTGGGTTAGAAGCCAGCCGGTTGACGCGGTTGTCATTGGTCCCAGATGCACCACACCGGTTGACGGAACCATACGGTCATACAGGTATGTCGCGTAGGACCTTAATGCCCGTAAATACCTTGCGTCAGGTGCAATTGCGTTTAGGCTCATCAAGCTCCTAAAGTAGATCGCGTCAAAGACTTGAGGCTGCTCTTCAAGGCGGTTTCGATAGTTCAGATAAAACAGGGACTTATGTGCCAAATGCCGGGCAGCCGCCAAATAGGCTGGGTTTTTCGTGGAATTGTAAAGAGAGACATTGGCTGCGATTACCAGGCCCTGATTATATGACCAGACTCTGTTGTTCACGACTCCGTGAGTCGAGATTTGGTCTCCAATCAGGCCATTCTTGAGGGTGAGGGCGGATGTGGTCCAGTGAAGGTACTGTTCTGCCCGATTGCGGTAGAGTTTAATTCCAGTAACGGCGTAGAGCTGTCCGTTGAGAAGAGCTGCTCCGGCAGTGCTGACAGCATTTCGATGCCTCTTGAATTTTGACTGCTGCCAGTACAGGCCCCCCGGATCAGCAAAGTGCTCGTTCCTGGACCAACCAGTAGTTTCAAAAGTTGCCACGGCGCGTGCCTGATCCAAGTAGGTGGCCTTATGGGTGATGAGATAGGCGTCAATAAGGTCGAGTCCCAGCCAGGCGTTGTCATCGTATTTTTTGACACCTCTCCCACTGGAGAACCAGCGTCCACTGGGGAAGTACCCACCCTTTCGATCCCAATAGCTCTTAAGCACCGACATCCTCTGAACGATTCCAGACCTGACTGAAGCTGGCGCATTGGGGACGTTGGCAAGGTAGAGAAGTGCTGAGAGCGCTTGTGATTCCGGCCAGGCTGCAGCCAGACCAACAAATGGTCCTCGAAACGATCCTTTAGGTCCACCGAAGCATACTTGCAGTGCGTTATATGAATTGACAGCTGCCTGCATAAACTCAACTGACGTTATCGTTTTGGCTCTGCGAGGGGTGGGAGTCGCATTGCACGAGGCAGGCGCCGAGGCGTAGGGATGGGCGACGGTTTGCCAGGAGCGCAGTTCAAGTAGGGCAGCGAAAGTAATCGCGAGAGCCACAATCAAACGGAACGGCCGTGCGCGAACATTTCCCAGAGTGCGAGGTGGCATCTCGTTAGGCCTGAGTATCTGGCCGTCTGTGCGATAATCACACAGAACGGGCGTGCTGTCGCTGAACATCCCCACTCCATGTCCTTGACTCTTAGAACGAGTGTATCGTCAGAGTCCAGACACAATGTTGTGGTTTTGCGGCATTCCGGTGGATTAATAATTGAAATCTCAGGTCAGTCTTATTTGCCTGGTCGAACCTAGATGGTCGTCGGGTGAAGCTGGGTCCGAATCCTTGAAGCAGTTCAAAAAGTTTGAATATTGACCGGAATGAAAAGGATTTGTCGTCGAAAACATCTTGACTAAGGAATCATGGAACGTTGGGCTGGTCCGTTAATGAAAGGAATTGTGGACTGCATCGCTAGTGGATATGAACCTGATGCGGGACTTGGTACTCGGCGGTTAATGCCGGTCGGGCCGGAGTTCAAACCGTTGCAGACGACATGTCGCCTTTGCGCTTCGTACTAATGAGGTTGGGGCTGGTTATGCAGGTTCGGGTCCTTCTTGGATTGCTCCAGAGGATTTCGGTTTTAAATGATTAATCCAAATTGGAGGCTGGATATCGGCTGCAGGTATGGCGATATGGTTGTTGTTGGTACTCATGGAGCCAAACGAGTTGTTTATGCGCCCCGTAATTTTGCAGGTTCGTAATAGTATCTAAACGAAACCTTGGAAAACCAAGTGGTATGAAGCCCGGAGTCAGTACCTTTCTATCGGCGGCCTTGGGAAGGTGGGGTCGAATAGCAGGCAGAGTCCTTGCTCAATCGGTCTTATAGGCGAACAGGCATTCGGATTTCCATTCGCGTGAGTATATTAGCTTATGATATAATCTGTAGTCGTAACTACAGTTGCGCTGTTGAGTCTGGTGGTTAAAACCATGGGACCGGATCCTGAGAATTCTGGCAATAAGCGAAAAATAGGGCGACAGTCTTCAGGGTCACTTGGGGATGCGCTTGGATATCGTCTGGGTCGTGCTCACCGGGTCATTCGCGATGCGTGGGAAATGAGGATTTGCGATCTCAAAATAAGTCCACCTCAAGCGGCAATGTTGCGTGCCATCTGTGAATCACCCGGGTCGGGACTCAGGGAGTTGGCGCGCTGGTTGAGGACCGATGCGATGAATGCCAAACGGCTTGTTGATCATCTCGAGCAGAATGGGTTGGTGCATTCCTCAACGGATCCGACTCATCGGCAACGTCGCTTGCTGGACGCGACTGAGGAGGGGGAGAAGCTGGAGCAGGAGCTTACAAGACGGGGAGAGGCGTGGAATCGTGATCTCTCGAATCTTCTTGGAGAAGCTGATTTCAACAGACTTGAATATTTGCTCGATATGGTTGAGCAAGCTGTGGCACGGGAGAGCGCTTCGGTTAGCCGCATCGGATACGAAAGATCACAAGGAGAAGAACAAGGTATGGAAGAGCAGGATCAACATCAGCACGGGCACGATCATGGCCACGGTCAGCAGCACTGGAACGAACGGTATGCGAGTGCTCCAAGACTTTTCAATGCCGAGCCGGATGAAACGTTGGTTGAATTGGCGGGCCATCTATCACCAGGGCGAGCAATTGATCTTGGTGCCGGAGAGGGGAGAAATACTCTGTGGCTTGCCAGGAAAAAGTGGCAGGTGACGGCGGTCGACCTCTCTGATATCGCTCTTGGGCGACTGGCCGCAGAAGCTAGCGAAGAAGGGCTCGACGTCAATACGGTTGCCGGCGACATTGTCGAGTATCTTGGACATGGCGATCTCTATGATCTTGTTGTACTGGCGTTCATTCAATGGATACCAGAGGAGCGCGCAAGACTGCTTGACGCGGCCTCGGCAGCTGTCGCACCCGGCGGTCATCTCTTCCTAATCGGGCACCACATTGCTTCGCTTGGCAAAGGCGGGCCTCCTCAGCCCGAACGCCTTTACACGGAAGAATCTCTAAGGGATGCATTTCCTGGACTCAAAGTACTGAAGTTGGAGCGCCAGGAGCGGGCTGCCGGAGATATCGGTATACCGATGGTTGATATCGTTGCATGGGCGGAGCGTTCAACAACGAATTAGAGAAAGATGCCGACCCCATAGAGAATGCTGCGTTCTGGCTCAGTCCAACAGTGCCAGTCGCTATGGGCAGGAGTTCGTTACGAATGCTAGTGCTGCATCGATAATTTGTTGGGAACACAACGAGAACTTAACCCATTTCAAGCTGGTGCTCGGGAAGATTCCGCCGATGGTGTGCCGGAACATTCGGGTTGGGTTTCGAGAGATCGTCTCTATTGCGAACTCGAATCAGAGGGGGATATCTTCGACTGCTATCTCTCACTCCGTGATTCGGTTTGTGGGAGTGGTCAATTCTGTGAAAACAATGCAGACCCTGGAGGTGTCAACCTGCCTGCCGGCTGCATCGAAGAGGGACTTTTCAACGCGAGGTTTCAAGTTGGTCATTGGTAGCCACCCACACGAATACCTTGGTTTTGGTATAAATGCGCCTGGACGGTGAGGCGGCTTCAGAGCGGCGCGAAAATGAATTCTAATCTGGCGCACCTTTAGTCCTTTTAAGTCCAAGAAGTATGAAGTATCATTTTTGAGTGCGGCTGTCGTCTGTGGTTTGATCCACGGTAGTCGCGTATGGTGGTCAGCTTGAGTTTGTGGGGGATGCCGACTGGAAGGTCAAAGAATTAGAGCCAGTTGAGTACGTGTGCCCCCTTGCGGGATTTGGGACGGTTGGATGATACCGATTGGTTTGTCGTTGGACGGGAAAGCCGTGATTGTTAGCGGTGCCGGCAATGGTCTGGGAAAGGCGATGGCGTTCGCATTGGTGGCAGCTGGGGCGTCAATAATCGCAGTGGACACAGATGAAGCAGGACTTGAGTCAGTCGTGTCAACGGCTGCCGGTCAGGTAGTTCCCGCCAAGGCTGACGTTACCAGCGATACAGATATGGAGACTGTCGTTGATCTGTGTCGCAAGAACTTTGGACACGTCGATGTTGTAGTCTGTAACGCGGGAATCGGAATGTCCTCAATACGCGCGGATTATCATACGAATCCGATCAAGTTTTGGGAAGCTGATCCCGAAATTGTAAGTCGGTTTCTCGACGTTAACGTGGTTGGCGCGTTCCGTCTTGCCCGCGCGGCTGTGTCACACATGCGCGAGCAGAAATGGGGAAGGATCGTAAGCGTGACCACAAGTCTTTCGACGATGATGCGCAAGGGTAATTCGCCATACGGACCATCGAAGGCGGCTCATGAAGCGCTGGCTGCGGTTATGGCAGGCGACTTGTTAGGTAGTGGAGTGACAGTCAATGTTCTGGTCCCAGGTGGGGCGGCGGATACTTCTATGGTTCCACACTCCGAGGCTGTTGACCGCTCTAAATTGGTCAAGCCCGAGATGATGGGTCCTCCGATTATCTGGTTGGCGTCAGGTGAGTCGGATGGAGTGACTGCCAGGCGATTTGTTGCCAAATACTGGGATGCATCATTGCCGGTCGAGGAAGCTGCGCAGCGATGCAGCGCCCCGATAGCCTGGGGCACACTTGAATGAGAGAAGCTGGCTAAGGGAATTGGGAGGAGCTGAAAAAATGGAACTGTATGACTACCTTCGAGACGAGATTCTTGAAGAGGCTGATCTGGGCTACATCTCTCCTGAGGAGGCGGATCGCCGGGTCAAGGCGTTTGAAAACGCTTTTAGTGGTCAGCCGGCCGGTGGTGTTAGAACAGCATTACTGAACGCACAGACGTCAACGAAGAGTAGCAGGGTCGAAGCCGCGGATTCTGACATTGTCACTATTAGAGGCACCGCGAAGGGTAAAGATTCTGAAGTACTTACCTATTTGGCGAAGCCCAAGGAGGGTGCAGCACTTCCGGGTGTGATCGTCATACACGAGAACAAAGGCCTTGTGCCTTATATCGAAGACGTTGCCAGGCGGCTGGCCCGGGAAGGTTTCGTGGCGGTGGCGCCAGATCTGCTGTCCCGCCGAGGTGGCACAGGAGCATTCGCTGATCCTGCCGATGCGACTTCAGCGCTCGGGACGATTGGCAGGGATGAGTTGGTCGAGGATTTGATTGCCTGTGTTTCCTGTCTTGCCTCAGACGGTTCAGTTCAACCAGAACGCATCGGCGTCATTGGTTTCTGTTTTGGTGGCGGTATGGCTTGGAGGTTGATCACCAAGGACTCAAGGGTGAAGGCGGCAGTGCCGTTCTACGGTCCAAATCCTCCGCTGGAAGATGTGCGGGATATCAATGCAAGCGTCTTGGCGATCTACGGCGGACTCGATGACAGAATCAACGCTGGAATTGACGACATTGTTTCCGCAATGGCACAGAACAGCAAGGAGTTCGAAAAGATTATCTATCCGGGTGCGCAGCATGCTTTTCACAATGACGCCAACCCGGACCGGTATCACCCGGAGGCTGCTGTCGCAGCATGGGAACGTGCACTCGAGTGGCTGAGACGCTGGCTTTAGCGAACCGGAACTTGCGTCCACCTAGTGGTCATGTAATGCCGACACTCTTCTGGTTGGATCTTGAGGAATAAATCTTTTCTCCCTGAGGTGGTCTAATGAACGAGCGCTTCAGCCATGTTGGTCAAGCCGCACTTGGGGAACGGTCTGGAGTTGGTTTCCTTCGCAACCGACACTTTATAGCTCACGCCTGGACTGGAAGGTTTCGATGGCGACATGTGGGTACCTGAGCAAATTGACATAGCGGGAGTCGAGTTTGTTTGGCGTCGATCGGGTTTGGCATCAGTGGAATTATGCGGTTCCAGATGAATGAATGGGCGGTGGGACTTTGGCGGGACGGCCTACTGACTTTTTCTTCGTCAATTTGTAACCTTGCTGGAGAATCCAGGGTCAATTGTCAGCGATCCGCACGCTGATTTTGAGGCGGCATCAGTGAGGTGGTGAGTTCAGTTCAGGTGCTAAGGCGGACCGAGTGTGTTGCGGTCGACCGCTGACATGCTGGTATCGGAAGCCAAGGTTTTATGAAATAAAGTACATTCTTCGTTGTAAAAAGCCACTTTGGGTGGCAACGTATAGGCAGAGGTTTTAGCTGGCGGTAGCTTGCACGATTTTCTGGAGGAGATCCTATGTCTAACCTTGCCATCCGAACCGAGGGATTGTCAAAGTACTACGGACCTGTGCATGCGCTCAGTGATCTCAGCATGGAGGTAACTCCTGGAGAGGTTTTCGGATTCCTTGGTCCCAATGGAGCGGGTAAGACCACAACGATCCGGTTGCTACTTGGACTTATTCATCCAAGTGCTGGACGTGCTGAAATTTTTGGACTCGATTGCCACCGCAACTCGGTGGAGGTTCACCGCAAGATTAGCTATGTGCCCGGTGACGCCGGCCTTTGGCCATCGTTAACCGGCGAGGAGACGCTCCATCTACTTGGCCGAGTGCATGGAAAAGTGGATGAGGATTATAGGAATGAGCTGGTAAAAAGGTTCAATCTTGACGTCACACGAAAGATTCGGACTTATTCCAGAGGGAACCGTCAAAAAGTTATCTTGATTTCTGCGCTCATGACCCGACCGGAGCTGATGATTCTTGATGAGCCCACCACCGGTCTCGACCCGATTATGGAACACGAATTCCGGCACTGCGTCGATGAGGCCATGGAACGCGGCCAGACCGTGTTTCTTTCATCGCACATACTGAGTGAGGTGGAAGCCATTTGTGACAGAGTTGGGATTTTGCGCGACGGTAGGCTGATTGAGATCGGCACACTTGAAGAAATGCGCCATTTGTCGGCACTCACAATTGAAGCCACTTTCGTAGGTGAAATTCCGGACCTGTCTAAAATTCCCGGAGTCGGGAACATTCGACAGGATGGCCGAAGTGTGAGCCTCCAATTTACTGGGTCGTTGAAGCCACTTCTTGAGATGCTTGCGGCTTCGGAGGTCAGCGAGCTGGTCAGTCGCGAGCCATCGTTGGAGGAACTGTTCATTTCTCTGTATGGTGATCATCAGGTGCCGAAGGTGATCGAGAGCAATCCGTAGCATTGATTCAGGCGGGGTGGGCGAGCACCAACAGGCCTCTTGGGATTTCGTCGCGATCTGGTGCAGGCCTTGTGGAGTTATTCTGTCGGGCGTCCTTTCGGGACCTCCGTGTTTGGATTTTACCTAATCATTTCGGCTTTGAGTTATACCAGCGTATACAAGACTTCCGTCAGGAGGAACGTATTGTCGGCGTCTTTTGCAGGCCGATGTTTCAGCGGACGCCATATTCGATCGGGGCCATCAACTGAATACGGTTGCATGTTATAGAGAGGTCGACAATTGGCCGGCAGTGGCAATGTTGGGTGCGGCATGGGTCGTTTATCGATCGGCGCGACATGCTGGGCAAGTACGCCAATTCGGGCGGCCTCGGAAATGAGGCCATGGGCGATCGGCGGTGAAGCTGGTTGGAGCTACTCCCAGATTAACGGGATCAATACAATGGAGAGATTGACAGTACTGCCCTTGCATAAATTGGTCAGGAGTCTGAACTCCGAGTGACATTTGCAGCTAGTGGTCCGGCGCTCAAAATGTGTGCTCATTCGATTTTGGAAGACGGAATGGAGCCAAATCCAAGCGGGTGGCTGCCAGATAAAACCCTCAGAGGCGCGGAGAGTTTTCAGGCCTGCCCATGTCGCATTTATCCTATCCTTTAGCGCCGCGCCAGTTGTGAACCGGCATCCGACCGCTATAACCAGAGACGGCCCGGTAGCTCCAGTATTTGAACGAAAGTTCCATAGCGACTTGGGTGGAGGAAGGTTCGGCACTGTATTGTTAGATTCCGGAAAGTTTTATCTGCCGCAATTGTAGCCAGTCAAGGATCCACAAAAGAGATAAATGAAATTTGTTACTAAATCGCGGTGTCCAAGTTATTGACCCTTATGACCACTGACCAGGCATTGCTGGCCTAGGAAACGAGAATTGGGTCAAGTCTAAATAACAGGCGTCCATTGACTGCTTTAACCTGTCGTGATATGTTGCGCAAACCGAACAGTTCCCGCAAAAGAGGGTAATGATGGCGATCAAAGAGACCGCGATCCGTCGACTCAGTCTGGTGTGTGTTCCAACGCCAGACCAAGATCGCGCGATTGCGTTTTATGAGATGTTGGGCTTTGAGAAGCGCACAGATGCACCATATGGGGGCGATTACCGCTGGGTTGAGGTGTACTTGCCCGAAGGGATGACTGGAATCGCGTTGACTCCGCCGCCACCTGGTCAAGAGGTCGTGCCAACTGAGACCGGAATCATCCTTACGACTGACGATATCGAATTTACACATGCTCAGTTTCAGTCTCTTGGCGTGGACGTAGATGCGGAGATATCAAGGATGGGAGGACCTGTGCCTCCATTGTTCTGGTTCCGAGATCCTACCGGACACACACTGATGATCGTCGAGCAATCGTCATAAGCTGCTGCGCGCAACGCGTCGATGCCATAAAGTGTTGGATCACAAGCTTGATTTAGGAAGAGAACTCGCCGATACGGGGACTCGTCATCAATCATTGCCGTTCGTTAGGCTGTTGTGACGAGCCAGACGATGCCAAAACGACCGCAGTATGAGCGTCGCCACCGACACCGAGCACGACCCGTACTCCCATACGTTCTAACATCGTCAACATTCCAGGACCCATGTGATCGGCAACTACGACTTCAACCTTGTGATCGTGGATGAATCGCGCCACATGCGCGTGGTGACGGGCTTCGGAGGCAATTTCATGATCCACACCCCAGTTGACGTCGAACTCTTCCCAACTTTTTACCGAGCTATTTTCTACCTCGGCTAGTGCAAGGCGCTCCGCACGACCCCAACGCGGGTCAACGCCACCTTGATTAGTGACAGGAACACAAACCCACACCTATCTCACCTCCATTATCAGTCGCTTATTGTGACCAGAATCAGATTCAGTTGAAGAATTCGCAAAGTTCACAGTTCTCGATGCCAGCTCACCACCACCAAACCGTGCCACGTTTTTTTCAAGTAAAGGGCATTTTCCATAAAAGCATCACGGGGGGTTAGGACGAGCGGAGCTTACTTTCCGGTTGTTGACAAGCGCCTTTGTCCGGTAGGTGAGGAGCTGAGCGCCGGCCTCAGTCAGTCTGCAGGATTGTCCAGCCATCCGAGGAAGATCGTCTGACCTAGCGAAGATTAAGGTATTGTCCCGAGAAAGGCCATGAAGAAGCCGGTAGAACCTGTCAAGAACCAAACTTCCAGGTTTCCGTGAGTTCGCCGATATGTTAGTTGATCTCATTGCTGTGTATGGGCCAATCTCCAAGTAGAAGCAAGTGGCACCCTTGAAGAGGTGCGAAGTTGGCGTTTGTCCAGTCCACTCGCTGGATACCACGGCAGATCGATATCTTGGACCGCGCATTTCGCCTCCTACTAAGACTCTACCTTTAAAGCTCCCATGGATGTCAGACTTACCATACGGAGATGCGCGGCCAGGTCAATGGTTGACTGGAAAAAGGATGGCTTTTCGGGCAGTCCGCAGGTTCTGAAATATGCAAGTGGACACTACGCACATAGGCGCTAGGGCAAGTCACCGGACCATCCAAAAAAGTCATTTGTTCGGCAATCAGGGACTAACCCTGGTGAGTGTTCCGGCGCCATCATTGATAACCCAGGCATTTCCTGCATGGACACCGAGTGTGTCGGGCGCGTTGTAGCCAATTACCGGCAACTCGACTTGCTCATTCATGCCACCGGTTATTGAATTGATGTTGCCGACAAGTCCGGTAGCAGACAGATATGGCGGAGCGCTACTAAGAGCCCAAACTGAAGTGCCATCGGTCGCAACCCAAACCATTGGGAGCCCCGTATCTTGTTTGATCGCGCCTGTCATAGGGTCAAGGCGAAGGGTGTCGAGTCCGGGATAGTTCGTGTTCGCTGGGACCGGTAGATTTACGGTTACCCAAACGCCGGAGTCTGAGGCTGAGAGGCTTGCAACCCGGGTTCCAAGACGCCGACCATTTGAAAGTTTGCCGCTTTTGGGGTTGAATGAGAAGACCCATCCATTCCATGTACCCACCCATAGGGCGCTGCTGTTAGCACTGAGGCCCGAAACCGGTCCGTATCTAGATGGAATCGTCGCAGATCTGATGATCGTTCCAGTTGTCGCATCAATCTCCACCAGCTCGGTGCTGCCCGTCTGGCCTTGAACAGCAGTGACAACATTGTTTCCGTCGACCGTCACAAATAAGTACTTGGCACCCGTGTCACCTTGCGGCGTGACTCCGCCGCTTCCTCCATCGATCGTGGTCGTCGAACGGATTCTGAGCGTGATGGGATCGACCCGTACAAGCTGATAGCCGCTAACACCGATTTGAAAGGAGAGAACCCATACCGATCCCGCGCCGTAGGCGACGGCAGTTGGACAGAGGGAGATACCCACCGAACCGCTCACCGTGACAGACGAAGCGTTTACCTTGATCAGCTTGCCACAAGCTGTTGGTGGCCTCCCCCCGGCCTTTTCGAGCACCCATACACTTCTTGCTCCAAACGCTATGGAGGAGTAGTTAGGGCTGATAAGCGGCAAATGGAGCGACGTGACCTTTGATCCTGATATGGTCGAAGTTTTCTTCGCAATGGCGGGTAGGTCCTTTACGACCAGCCGAATATTTCCGAACCGGACTGGATAGCTAGGCACCGACTGTCTCTGACTGCCGATCTTGCCGTCATGCTCTGTGGTCGGTCGGTTGGTTCGGATGACACCAGTCGCCGCCATCCCTGCGATGATGGCAGCTGCAGCTGCAACCGACAGGAGTCGGTACCATCGCCGGTGCTGCTGACGCTTGGAGAGTTTAGTAATGACGTGTGTATCTGGTGGAATCACCTCACGCTTAACTCGAACCATAACCCCTTTAAGAATCGCACTGATCCGGTCGTCCTCGTGCTGGTTAGTCATGGATATCGCTCTCCTTCTCATGGAGGTAGTAATCGAGAGTAGCCCGGCCACGACTAAGCCACGATTTTACGGTCCCTGGCTTAGTGGACATTTCGTTTGCCACTTCCTCGATTGACAATTCAACAACGAGGTGGAGGAGCAGTGCCGATCGTTGCTTAATGGAGTACGGATTACAACCTCGTGATACCTTCTTTGGGTGTACGGTAAACCCCAGTTTTGTTCCGTGGTTTCTGGTAGATACTTGAAGCCGTCGTGAAATGATCGAGAATCACTGACTTGTTCGAATCAGATTCTCCAGCCGTTATGGGAACTGTATACGCTCAAGTTTGGTAAATGAACAAGTAAGGGTGGCAGCTGTCTTATCCCGGGCAATTTGCAATTTGTGTTCACGCTGTCGACGATACGTAGCTGAAGAGTTGGGATCCAGTCTGCGCATACAGGCAAGATATTGTGAAGCGGCGAAGGAAGCTTGCGTCTGAAAACCCACATTTACCCGTTCCAAGCCCACCGATTATTACCGATTGTGATTCGCCGAGTTCCGTGATCAGCGTGGCCGCCGTTTATGCCGGTACGATCTCGTTCATTCCCAGTGGAAACTCGGAGGTGACCCCCGGATTACATAGTTTACTTTGCCGACAATAGGCGCTATCTTGAGTATAGCTTCAGCTGGTGTTGAAGTGAGTTTGAGGAGATGACTGGCTATGTCAAAGAAGCGGGTTGTGGTCCTAGGAGGCAATTTTGGCGGTTTGACTGCTGGGTTGGCAGTAAGCCACGAGCTCCATAAAGATGTAGATGTCACTGTGGTTTCACTGTCCGACAAGTTCGTTTTCAATCCCTCGCTTATCTGGTTGCCTTTTGGTAAACGCAGTCCAAGTGACCTGACCTTTTCGCTGGCTCCAACTTTTGAATCACACGGAATAAATTTCGTCCATGGGGAAGCAAAGGGAATAGATCCCTCGGCTAAAAAAGTGTCGACCAGTGTTGGAGAGTTCGACTATGACTACCTGGTGATAGCCACGGGATATCGTAATAACTTTGCCATCGCACCTGGCCTTGGGCCTGGCGGAAACGCGTTCACCATAACTACGCTCGAGGATGCCATTCAGGCGCGCGAGGGATGGAGACGGTTCCTCGACAAGCCGGGGGATGTCGTGATTGCGGCATCGCAAGAGGCTGGTTGTTTCGGAGCAGCGTACGAATATCTGTTCAACGTGTCATACCGGTTACGCAAGGCTGGGCTGAAAAAGCAGGTCAAGCTGACATTTGTGTCATCGGAGCCTTTCCTCGGCCACTTCGGCGTAGGGGGACTTCCCCACGGGGAGTCGTTGATTAAGATGTTTCTAAAAAAGGAAAATATCTCGTACCTTGTTAATTCGTCGATAGATCATGTTGACGAAGGACGTATGGTCCTGGCAGGTGGAGAAGCACTCGATTTTGCATATTCGATGGTGATCCCGCCCTTCGTGGGCCAGGATTTCCTGCATGATATTCCAGGATTGACCGACGCCAAAGGATACGTAAAGGTGCGTGACACCTATCAGTCAGAGCTTTACGACGATATCTACGCAGTCGGAATTGCTGCCCAAGTCCCCTCGCCCTGGCAGACAGCAGTTGCGGTGGGAATTCCAAAGACTGGATTTCCAACCGAGCGAATGGCTCACGTGGCCGCGCGAAATATTGCGTCGCAGATAAAAGGGGAGCCCCTGAAAGCTCACGAACTGTTTGGGGATATGCCCGCCGTATGTGTAATGGACGCAGGAAATAATGGGGTGATTCTTCTCGCCGACAAGATGCTACCCCCACGGGAACATGGCGTGCTGATTCCCGGACCGCAGGCGCATGCGATGAAGCTCGCCTTTGAAAAGTACTTCATGTGGAAGTCACGGCACGGTTACGTGACGCTGCCATAACCTTTGAGGTCAATTGAGTTTCGGGCGTTCATCTGTTGGTGAATTGGTAGACAAAGCGGCCTTTCAAATCGAGTTTTCCGTCAGTGACGTTATTGTGGAGCGGCGAGGTGACTTTGACGGTCCTGTTATCTTGAACGTAAAAGTTGAGGTTGCAGAAGATGACGCAGTCGGGACGGATTATGCGGGTGACGAATTGGCGCGATTCGTCCCGGCCGTTTTGGTTGCTCAGGCGGTCGAATGTGCTCATGAAAGTCAAGGAAAGTGTCGGAAATTCTGCCCCACACTTTTCTCGGTAGACGCAGGCAGACTCCAGCCTCTTTAATATAGATTTCAACGATTTTCTGCAACTAGCGTCTGAGGACAAGAGTTACCTTATAAGTGATTTTTCATTGCTCAAAGACGAAAGAGAAAAAGAGGTCGCATCGATCTCAGAGAAGATAAATTTCGGCCTGGTGACCTGATAACCTTCCAGCGGCCCGATGAAGCGTCAACCACCCTCAGGTTCAGTGGCATGCGCCGTTGGTTTTCAGGAAGTTCCCGGATCGACCCGGAGGCGGAGATCAAACGTTATGAGATCTAACGTGGGTCGAGTTCGGCGCAACTATGACGTCTTCGATGTTCAGCCCCGATACCTCGGGAAATCGGGATATCCCGTTGAAAGGTGCACTTGGAGCCACCTCGAGCAGAGATGGCGTGAGATCAAGTCGGCCATTATTATGGCGCAGGTCTGCCTGCATCCGCTAGCTGCCACTTTAAGATTCAGGCCAGCTAGCCATTAATCGATCAAGCTTCGACCAGTGTGGAGTTGTTCATATGGGGAGTACGTTTGAGGTTGTCACAACGGATCATCTTCGATGAGATATGGTGCACTTTCAAACTTTTCGGCATTAGGACCGTGCGCTAGGTAGTCACCAGACTCGAACTGGCTGAAAAACCTGCCATAGAGCAAGGCACTTAGAATCTGGAAGGCCGCACCAAGAAAGAATGGAAATTCCAGTTGACCCGCGTCAAACAGTTCTCCGGTAATTGGCGGGCTGGCGGCTCCGGTGAGCCGCCGAATCACTCCTGTGAAGCCCGATGCTGATGCCCGTTCCTCTGACGGATAAAGGGTCATGGTGAATGATTGACGCACTGGAGTAGCCATCATTGTCGCGGCCGTCCTGAGTATCTGGAAGACAATTGCAACCCAGAATGCGGGTGAGAGCGCCGTAGCTACCATCAGGCCGGCAGCAACAAATCGCGTCACCACAATAGTGCGAACTGAGCCTACCCGGCCGGCCATCACAGAGGCGATCCATACGCTTCCAGCTGAGAGTAAGTAACTGGCGGTGAAAACCGGTCCTATTGACGCCTGTCCAACGCCAAAGCGAAGATGCAGCCAGACGACAAAGAGCGAGTTGACAAAGCTGATTCCAAAGGAGTTGAGTCCCCCTACGAGCGACTGATAAATGACAATTTTTGTCGAGTGCTTGCTCAGAAGTCTTTGGTGCTTATCTTCACGCGGTTTTCTTGGAGGCTCGTGCACCGAGATCAAGATGAGTAGCGACACTCCTGCCAGAATCATCGTCAGGGCGAAGAGACCTTCGTTAGAGCTCAGTAGGAACAAGTGGCGGCTTTTCAGTAAAACCGGCAGGCCTGCAAGAGCGGCGCCTGCGGCGGCGAGCAGAGACGATATCACCCCGT
The DNA here is from genome assembly GCA_021777475.1 of Actinomycetes bacterium. GTDB lineage: Bacteria > Actinomycetota > Acidimicrobiia > Acidimicrobiales > Acidimicrobiaceae > SCQM01. Next base: position 89,445 of record JAJYDM010000001.1, read on the forward strand.
TCCATGAGAAGACCTTTCGGCGGTATGGCTCCGGTGCCAGGTCAGCAAGGAGTGCGGCCTCCGCTGGAGCGAATGGTCCGGCCTGGCCCCCTCCCATTCCGCCCCCACCACGTCCGATACCGGAGATGATACTGATGGCAACCAGTAGGGGAAGATAAGTTGTAAAAGTGAAGATCGCCCCCCAAGCAAGCATGAGAACCGTGAAAGCGACAAGAAACGGCTTACGGCCCCACCTATCGGCAAAGACGCCAACGGGGATCGACATTAGCGCGCCTATTAGGAATGAAAGGGTAAAGAAGACTCCAAGCTCGGTCGATGACACTCCTCTGCTGAGAAGATATAAGGGGGTGACGACGTTTAGAAATGCCTGCGAGAAGCTGCGAATGCCACGGACGGAGACGATGCGGAAAGCGGGGGATAAATTTGGCTCGTGGTGTGGACTTGAGATGTCCGCTGCGGTTTTATTCAATGGCTCATCCCTTAGCTAATGCGGTTAAGTCTCGGACCCGTCACCATACCTGCAGATCAAGTCACGACCGCAAACGCGCAGGCGACCCAATTGCCGAAAAATCTCAGGTCGTCATTTGTCGGGTGTGTTAGCTGTAGACCTGTGCGAACGGTCGATCGTTGACTCAGTGCTGCCACTCTAAATTGCTTGCCCAAGCTGAATTAGATATGGCAGTTCTAAATTATCATGGCGATGACCGTACTGCGAACTCTCTCAGGTTGGGACCTGCGGATATCTGTGTCGGGTTCCGAGGGATCTATTTGAGCCCGAGTTAAATTGTCGGGCCGTGAATAACGACGTTGCGAACATTGTTGCACGCGGTCAAAGAATTCCTGCCAAATTTAGAGATTCATTTCACGTCCGGTTGTTTGGTTGTAGTCTTCAAATGTATTTCAAAGTGGATTATTAGATTGACGCGGAGGTAACCATAATGGACAATCATTCGGCAAGGAGCGCCGGATTAGCGGTTTCCGCCTTGTTTTCTCTGGCACTGGGCATTTCGGCATGTGGTAGCAGCACTACTTCCCCCCCAGCCAATGACACGGCCTTAGTCAAACAGGCTTGGACAAATTTCTTTGCTGGTAGCACTTCGGCAGCGGACAAGATCAAGCTTCTCCAAAATGGTGATCAGTTCTCCCAGGTGATCAATGAGGCAGTGGGCCTGTCAATATCAAAGACCTCTTCTGCAACGGTTAGCAGCGTGGTGATCAATAATCCAACCACTGCGACAGTGACCTACTCGATCAACCTCGGAGGACAGCCGGCATTGCAGAACCAGACCGGCACTGCGGTGAAGGTCAACGGTTCGTGGCTTGTTGGAGATTCGAGTTTCTGTGCTTTACTCCAGCTCGAAGGTCAAGCCGTACCGGCATGTTCGACTGGCACTTCAACCTCGGCTGGCTAGATTTGGGAACCACAGTCCAATGAGATTGTGGGGAGCGTTTCGTTAGGAGGGTTAAGTGACAGTGGGTCAAAGGAGCAGCCGTTCGCTGACGGTTCTGTCACTGGTCCTCTTTCTCACATTCTTGGATACGACAATCGTTGCGGTTGGACTGGCCAGTGTGCAGTCGGTCTTGCACGCGGGTGTTGCTCAGCTTCAGTGGGTGGTAGGTGGATATGCCCTTGTGTTTGCCGCACTAATGCTCGTTTTTGGGAAGCTTGGAGATCGGTTTGGGCGTCGCCGGGTCCTGGCGAGTGGAATGGTGGTCTTTGTAGCCGGTTCAATAGTTTCGGCACTCGCTGTGAATCCGACGATGCTGATAGTCGGCCGGGGAGTGATGGGGCTTGGGGCTGCGGCATCGGAGCCCGGAACACTTTCGATGATACGCCAGCTTTACCCAGACGATTCACAACGCGCCAGAGTCTTGGGGATTTGGGCAGCGATTGCTGGTTTGGCCATTGCCATAGGCCCGGTGTTGGGGGGACTACTTGTCGGACTCGGCGGATTCAGGGCTATGTTTTGGTTCAATGTCGCCGCAGGAGTTTTGGTGACCTTTTTTGCCATTTCTGCACTGCCTGAAAGTTTTGACTTGGCGCCAAGTGGACTCGACATCAAAGGAGCTGTCTCCGGTGCATTATCGCTTGCCTTGATCGTGATTGCGATAATCGAAGGGGAAAGCCGCGGATACGCTTCGCCGGTTATCATCGTTCTTTTTGTGATAGGCATGGTTTGTGCAGTTCTCTTCGTGAAGGCGGAGTTGAAGGCCGCTGACCCACTCATCAATTTGAGGTATCTTCGAATTCCGCAGTTTGCCATTTCTCTGATTACTGCATTTGCAGTCTACTTTGCGGTAATTGCGGTTTTCTTTTTTACTGCGCTCTACTTGCAGCTGGTCGAAGGATACTCTGGGTACCACATAGCTTTGATATTTCTGCCTATGACAGTCGGAATGGTGGTTGCCTCGCTGTTTGCCGGTCGTTGGGTCGCAAGTCGTGGACCGAGGGTGCCCATGACCCTTGGTGCATTGGCGGCAGGAATTGGTATCATCGCGGCAGACTACGCGCTTGGTGGAAATGTGAATATCCCCCTGCTCTCCTCCTCGCTGACGATGGCGGGGCTGGGATTTGGAGTTACTGTGGTGCCTGTCACCTCGGTCGCACTACGAGTCATTCCGGCTAAACATTCAGGAATGGCTGCTGCAACAACAAATACTGCTCGGGCGCTGGGAGTCATTGTCAGCGTATCGGTGCTTGGGTCGCTTCTAAATGGACAACTCACAAACGGCCTCGGGCAAAAGCTGACTGTCCTAGGAGTACCCGCGAATCTTCGCGAAGTTGTCATTTCGGCGGTCGAGACCGGGAGCATGCCTACTGGAGGATCGGGCAGTATTGCTCAGATCGAAAAGGCCTATGGACCTTTGGTTCTTAAAGTTGTAAGTGCCGCCTACGATGCTTTCCATGCCGGATTGACGATTGCATTGGTGGTCGCCGGAGTTCTTATGCTTGCATCAGCGGTAGTCACAACCTTTGGTTTTCGTCATGAGGATTCGGCTGGTGAGTCATAACGTAGTTGCGAATGTTTCGGTCTCGCCTAGACGACAAAGACAAAAAAAGAGGTTACTGGCTGCCACTTTCCATGGACTGCCTGATCGATGTCAACGATTCGGGATTCGCAAGCGCACCTAGTGAGATCACCTTTTCCAATGGCTCACCAAGGAGCATCCTGCGAACTGGCACCTCGACCTTCTTTCCGTTGAGAGTGCGCGGTATCTGCGGAACTGCAATCCATCTGTCGGGAACGTGTCTCGGAGAGAGCTTGTTTCTTATTTCTCCACTGATCCGACTAACAAGTTCGTCAGCGAGTTCGACACCGTCTCGCAGCACAAGAAATGCTATCAGCTGTCCTGCCCTGTCGAGGGCTGATGTATCGACCACGAGTGAGTCTGTCACTTCATCGAACGCCTCAATGATTCGGTAGAACTCCGCTGTTCCCATGCGAATTCCGCCTCGATTCAGCGTGGAATCTGAACGACCGTAAATCACCGATGACCCATCTGCATCGATTCGGATCCAGTCTCCGTGGCTCCAGACTCCCGGAAAGGTGTCAAAATAAGAGGAACGCAAGCGTGATTCGTCGGCGTCTCCCCAAAGAAACACCGGCATCGAGGGCATTGGCTGGGTAATCACTAATTCTCCAACTTCACCATATACCTGCCTGCCCTCCGGCGAATAGGCTTCCACTGCCGCGCCAAGTGCCCTTTCTGACAATTTTCCGGCGTATGTTGGACTCATTGGCGAAGAGACGAGAAATGCGGTGCATACGTCAGTGCCCCCGCTCGCCGAAATGATCTGGACCTTGGGGCCGAGCTGGTCGTGTAACCATCCGAAACCCTCCAGCGGCAAAGGGGCCCCGGTTGAACCAAGTACCCTCAATTTTGAGAGGTCGATGTTATGGAGGTCAATTCCGGCCTTAATGCAATTGACTATGAACGGGGCGGAGGTTCCAAAAGCGGTAATTTCGAACTCTTCAGCAATTTTCCAAAGCGTGTACAAGTCCGGGTATCCGGGATTTCCATCAAATAAGACAATGTCGGAGCCGACGAGTAGCCCGCCAATGAGAAAGTTCCACATCATCCAGCCCGTGGTGGTGAACCAGAAGAACCGTGATCCATGACGTAAGTCCTGTTGAAAGGCCATCTCTTTCATCAGTTCAAGCGTGATGCCACCGTGGCCGTGGACGATGGCCTTTGGCAGGCCGGTAGTGCCCGAGGAATAGAGGATCCACAGTGGATCCGAGAACTCAGTCGTCTCAAAAAGAAGAGGCTGACCTTTGAGTCCAAAGTCGTCCCAGTTGTGACGAAGTGGAGCAGCGACCGCAATTCCTTCTGCGGTCCCCAGGTAATCGACTAGCACCACAGCCTCAAGGGAGGGGATCTTTGATACCACATCTTCCACTACGTCTTTTCGTGATTGCTCGTTATTGGAATAGACGTATCCATCGATGGCGAAAAGTACTTTTGGTTCGATCTGTGCGAAACGGTCAACAACGGAAGTGGAACCGAAGTCTGGCGCGCAACATGACCAGATGGCACCCAAGGACGCCGTCGCCAGGAATGCGACCAGTGCTTCTTCGATATTTGGCAGATATCCGACCACTCTGTCACCCTTGGCTACCCCGAGTCTTCGGAGACCATTGGCAATTCTGGACACTTCCGCCCAAAGCTGGTCCGCCCGGATCACCCTGGTTCCAGGCCGCGTTTCGGAAGCTGCTATCACGCTCGCCTGGCCCTGGAAGTTGCGGAAGGCGTTTTCGGCAAAGTTTATCCTGGCACCTTTGAAGAATCGAAAGCCTGGCATGTCATGGCTCGTCAGAACCAACGGATACAACTCTCTTGGGATGGGCGGATGAGCATCGGAAAGCGCGGTTGGACGATCGCCCACTATTTCGAAGTAGCGCCAACATAGATCCCAGAAGGCTTCGGTCTCGGTCACGGAGTATTTCCAGAGTTGTGCATAGCTGTCAAAGCTGAGTCCGCAGGCCTGCTCAAGGTAGTCGAGAAAACGGTCAAGTTCTGAATCTCTCGGTGGTCGGGGTTCAGGAGTCCAGATTGGCAAACCTTCACTTAGTGCCACATCAGTTCCTTTCTTCCATTTCTAGCCGGGCAATCGCCAAATCGGCCTGTTGCCCACACCTATTGGGGTTGCCAGACTAACGATCTTTCTTCAGATGTCTTGAAAATCTGCGTCACCGGGATAATGACAAGCAGGGTTCGAATGTGAGGTCGCTTTCGACACTTACGTCAAGCAGCACTGGGTGATTCAGGGTATCGAGAGATGGGAGAAGCCTATCAAGAATCGCCTCAAGCTCACCTTTAGTGGCCACCTTGTGTGCCGTGCAGCCGAAACCTTCGGCGAGTTTGCATATATCGATTGATTCCAAAGTCGGCCATACCGCAGCGGAGTATCCGGATTGCTCGGCCAGCCGATCCATTATTGAGTAGCTGCCGTTATTCATAATGACGAAGATAACGCCGACGTGGTAATGAACCGCGCTCCATATTGCTTGAAAAGAATACATTGAAGATCCATCACCGACTATAGCGATCACCGGCCGTCTTGGAGTAGCAATGCGGACGCCAATTGCTGCGGGCATTGCGAAGCCGAGGCCACCCATTGCAGCGCTCAGGAAACTGAATGGGTGCCGCGCGGGTAGACGCTCTTGAAGTTCAAAGCGGCTTGAAGGGCTCTCTTCTATTATCAGAGTATCTGGCGAAATACGATCCGCAAGCGTAGCGAAGACATTCCCAGCGCGCAGTGCGCGCCCTATGGGAGGGGCAATACGGTGTGGCTTTCTGACCTGAGCGTTTCGTGTATCGATGTGATCGACGAGTCTTAGACACAAGTCTGCAATTGGTCCTATGACGGCCAGCTCACCTGTGCTGGAGGTGGCGACCTCCATATTTTCGGAGATGATGGCGATGCGTGTTCCGTCGTTCACAAATGGGCCCGGTTCGTAGGGGTACTGACGAAATGCCGGAGCGCCCACTACTAAGAGCAGATCGTGACCAGCCAGAGTGGTGCGAAGCCTAGATTTGCCACTCGGCAAATGGCCTCGGAACAGATGGTGATCTTGGGGATAGCCGGCCCTGGCTCCGAACGGCTCTTGCCAGACGGGGCAGGCCAGCTTCTCCGCCAATTGTGTAAGGGTCTCCCAGGTCTCACGCGAGTCGGCATCGGCGCCAACAACAATTGCCGGATTGGCGCTAACCCTGATCATCTCAATCAGCTGCGCCAAACCATTGTCGGAACCGCCGACCGACGTCTCAATCATAATGGGTGCCGCAATGGCGTTTGGACTGGCGTCTTGGTCCCAGTCGTTCATCGGAACGATAACCAAGGCGGGACCCCGTTTGGCTTTAGCTTCATACCACGCCCGGGCAATCAGACTTGGGACGTCTCGTGCCATTGCAGGTTCGGCCAGCCAGACCGGATATGTCCCCGCCATGTCACGGAGCTCTCCCTTTAGGAATGGCTGATGGATAAGGTGACGGCGGTCTTCTTGTCCGACCACCACCACGAGAGGGGCTCTGTTTACCCTGGCAGTGGCGATTGCACCCACCGCATTTCCAAGGTCAGCAGTGGTGTGAAGCAGCGCAAGGGCCGGACGTTCGGCCGAAAGAGCGAATCCCGTTGCCATGCCTACAACCGATGCTTCATGAAGCCCCAGGATAAAGTTGAATTCACTTGGAAGGTCGCGAAGTAAGGGTACCTCAGTGGAACCCGGATTTGAGAAGATAGTGGTCATTCCAAGCCGTTTCCAAATGCTGAAAGTCGCTTCACGAACCGATACTGGAGTATCGGTGGTTGGTGCGTAGTCAGTCACGGTCTGCAATTCCTACCGATTGCCTGCCTGCCTCTTCAACCCGCTCTAAGACCTCGGCCTGTAGTTCGACGAACCGCAGCATCTTTCTCGTTTCCAGTTGGGATCGGGGTCGTGGCAGGTCGATTTTGATTTCCGCAAGAATTGTCGAAGGGCGCGATGATAGGACAAAGACCCTGTCACTCAGATAGACAGCTTCTCCAACATCGTGTGTGACCATAAGGGCTGAGAAGTTAGAGTTAATCCAGAGCTCTTGTACCACATCCTCCAGGTGATTACGGGTGAGCGCATCCACCGAGGCAAATGGCTCATCCATCATTAGAATCCGTGGGTTCGAGACCATTGCCCGCGCCAGAGCCGCCCGCTGCTGCATTCCACCAGATAGCTCCCAGGGATAGCGGGTTGCGAATCCTGAGAGCCCAACCTGTTTGAGGGCGATTTCGACGCGCCTGCCCCTCTCCTCGGGCAAGTAGTCCCGTGCGCCCATCGCAACGTTTTTACCGATGGTGAGCCAGGGAAAGAGGCTCTTGTTGTACTCCTGGAACACGATCGAAATACCAGGGGGAACGTCGGTTATCGGCTTGCCTTCAAAGAGCAGGTTGCCACTGGTTGGCGTTCTAAGCCCTGATGCGGCACGAAGCAGCGTGGTCTTGCCACAGCCGGACGGTCCCACAAGGCTGACAAACTCATGTTCTCCAATTTCCAGACTAACGTCTCTGGTTACTTCGTTGACAAGGCCATCGCGGCTTTTGATTGAAACCTTGAGGTGTTTGATGGTCAGCAGTGAATCAGCCATTGGCGACTCCTCCAACAGTACCGCGTTGCCACGAAAGCACCCGCCTTTCGAACACTAAGAAGAGCGTATCGAATATCCAACCCATAGCAGCCAGTACGATCACCCCTCCATAGCTTCCTTTGATATTGAACGACTGTTGCGCATTGGAGATGAAGTATCCGATTCCGGATCCTCCTCCGAGCATCTCCGCCACCACCATAACAACCAGCGACACGCTAAGAGCTACTCTCAGGCCGGCAAAGATCTGCGGGCTTGCCGCGGGAAGAACAACCCTGAGGAAAAGGCTGCGTCCGCGCAGTCCATAAGTCTTGGCGGTATCCAGCATTGTTGGTTCGATGCTTGAGGTTCCATTGGCCGTATTGATTAGGATAGGCCAAATTGCGGCAGTCACGATTGTGGCTATCACCATCTTTCCATTGAGGCCGAAGACGACCACCGCGATCGGCACAAGCAGAGGTGTAGGCAAGGAGCGCAAGAAGTCGATCACTGCTCCCGACCAGTTGCGTACAGTTTCATAGTGACCGATTACCACTCCAGCAGCAATTCCAATAACGGCACTTATCAGAAATCCAAGTACAGTTCTGCCAACTGAGGGCAGGATGTCTGATACCAGTCTTGAACTCCCAACAAGATGCACCGCCGCAACTATCGAGGTTGTGAAGCTAGGAAATATCGTCTTATTGATCAATATTGCAGCCAGCTGCCATCCGACTGCCAAGATGATCAGACCTAACCAACCGAGCGAGATCCTGAACAGGGTATTTCTGCTTTTGCGCAGGGTGCCGATTCCAGTCATGTCTAGTTCCTGTCCCCTTGAGTTCGCCATGGCATTACCCGGTCAACGAGGCCAAGGTATATGGCATTGAGTGCCCATCCAAGGGATCCGCCGACGATGACCCCGGCGAACATGGACGAAGTAGCGTTTCCCTGCTGCGCGGCGAGTACGAATTCGCCCAAGCCTCCAGTTCCGCCGACTAGTTCGACAGAGACCGTGACCACAAGCGCCAAACTGATAGCAACTTGAATTCCGCTAGCAATCATTGGCAATGACGCCGGAATGACCACCCGCCGGATAAGTTCAAAACGACGCAGTCCAAGCGCGCTGGCGCTTTCGAGAAATCTGTTGTCCACCTGATGGACGCCAGCACGGGTGTTGATGAAAATTGGCCAAAAGGCGGCAAAGGACACGAGCCCGGAGGTCATCTTCAGGCCCAGTCCTGCCACAAGGATGGCGATAGGTATCAATGCAAGAGACGGAAGTGGGCGCATCATTCGCACAAGGGTTTCAGAGGCGGCATCCGCGATTCGAGATCTTCCAACCATCGTCCCAATTGCAATTCCTGCGATTGCCGCAATGAAGAGTCCCAGTGCCCATGCCTCAAGAGTTCCCAAAACCGCCGAACCAAGGCCTCCCGCATGCTTCACAATTGCCCCAGAAGTGGCGATTGGGGTTGGCAAGGCCGATTTGTTCACAATGCCTGCAATGCTGATGACTTCCCAGAGGAGCAGAGCCACCACGACTCCACCCAGCGGCCGCAGGAATTCGATCCTGCGGCGATTGCTTTTCGGGGTGGTCCCGCCACTTTGTTCCTCTGGTTCAGCCTGAGTAATCTCCCTAATCACACCGTTACTCTCGCGGTAGTTGAGTTCTTTGTTGAACTCACTGTTTGGCGCCAGACCAGACCAACTGGCTTACCGGAATATCCGATGTCATCCAGCCAAGTTGTTTCATGAGAGTCTCCTGACCTTGGATACTAGATGTATTCAGAGTCGAGTTCCACACGGGTAATTTGAGACTTGAAGCGACCGCTGCGGGAATGCTGGTATAGGTCGGAATGATCTGACGAACGGCGTCAGGGTTCTGTGATGCATAGTCGAGCGACTCGTTCATTGCGGTGACAAACCGCTTGACCAATCCGGGATTGCTTGAGATCTCAGCGGTCGTTGTGAAGTATCCTGCAACCAGCAGACTTGGCTGCATCCCCTCAAACAGAGGCGAAAGCGTTTTTCCACCGTGTGCATTTATCGATGACACGAACGGCTCGACTTCGGTGACGGCCTGGACCTGCCCTGCGCTTAGAGCGGATGGCATGTTCGGGAACGGCATTGCCACGACATGAACAGACTTTGGATCAACGCCATTCTTGATAAGGATACTGTCAAGTGCTAACTCATTTTCACCCTGTGTCGCGTTTGCCGCAACTGTTTTTCCTGCCAGATCCTTTATGGTTTTTATGCCGCTGGTGGCGCTGACCTGGATAGCCGACCATGCCGTGGATGCGTTGGCGGCCGCCGAATCCCCGGAGGCCACGAATTGCAGAGGTAGTTTCTGAGACACAGCGAGAATCAAGTTGGCTGTAGCACCGAAACCAAACTGAAGAGATCCTCCGACAACTGCGCTGGCGACAGCTGCGCCGCCTTGCAGGGCATGAGGCACCACAGTCAGTTTTTGCTTCGCGAAAAATCCCTGCTTGATACCGAGGTAAAGTGGTGCCACATCAGCAATTGGCAGCACGCCAACGTTGATCGTGGCAGGTGTCAGATTTGCTGCGGTGGTTGAAGATGCCGCTGGAGCGGTGGTTGAAGCCGAAGTTGATGACGAGCTTCCGCAAGCCGCTGCCAACAATCCCAAAGTGGCAACTAGCGATGCGCCGGCGATTCGATGAACGCCTCTGATTTTGGTTCTCATTTCGAGGATTCCCCCTTGTTGTTTGATTTTCCTGCCAGCTTGTTGCTCCTACAACTTTTTGACGCTCAAGGCCCACTGGCAGTTATATTTGCCAGGAACGTCAAACTGATTGAACCTACATCCTCCAGGCGTTTGCCGGTGGCGGCTCCT
>JAJYDM010000107.1 GCA_021777475.1 Actinomycetes bacterium
GTCTTCAAAGAGCCTGCGTGAGGACAGATTGGGAAAGTTTCCAACACTATGCAGCAAACCGACACTAAACCGTCCCGACTCCAGACCCTGAAGCATTTCGGGTGGATGGCAAACAATTACCCCGGATGCGGTCTTTTGGTTAGTTTGACTTAGGAATGCCAGGAATTGCGGAAGAATTAGGCTGGCCAGATCCGGAGTTGCAGCTATCCAAAGCTCGTCCTGCGATGGTGCTGGAGTCATCGCTTTGCGAATATCTTGCCAGGTGCCGAGTAAACGCGGAGCCAGTGCGGCGAAGAGTTCACCCTCTGGGGTCAGAGTGATCCCTCTTGGTGTCCTCTCCAATAACGTGACGCCCAGTTCGCGTTCCAAGGTGCGAAGTTTGTTGTTGAGTGTGGGTTCTGTCATATAAGTCTCTTCGGCTGCTCGTCGAAGCGATCGATGGCGCAAGATATTTACGAAGAGTTGGACCCTTGCTTCATCCATTCGCCCTCCCAGCCGAGGCACTTACTAATCAGGTCATATTCGAAGTATACATATACAGCTTATTGCTAAAGAATAGCTAAATCGCAAAAGCTATTTACTCCGACATTGTTATCGAGAGCCCGTGAGTTTGGAGAGAGTGTAAATCTCCGAGTCCATATGTGCACACTTCAGGCGATGTCGAATTGAAAAGTGTCATTTTGGTAGGTGAATTTAGAGGGGGCCAGGAGGCAGTGCAACGAAAACCTTTGCACTCAGCAAGTTGTAAAGCTTTGCGGAGTTACTTTGGTAGCACTTCGACGGGGGTCGGATTTGTTCAGATGCGGGGGGTTGCTTGGTGCGCAGTTCAAATAGACCGTTAATTTCGGGCAGATTGAAAAGAATTCAGGTTGGGGCGATCTTCACAGTTGGCGCCCTAATTTTGGCAGCCTGCGGTTCAGGTTCGGTGTCTAGTTCAACTGCCACAACTGCCGCTGCAGGTTCAGCGAAGTCTCTGTCTCCATATGTCATTCATGCGATTGTGTCAAGAACGGGAGCAGGTTCTGTTCTTGGAAGTCGTGAAGCTCAGGCGCTTCAGATACTTGCTGCTCAGGTAAACGCCAAAGGCGGAATCGATGGTCATCAGATAGAGATGAGCATTCAGGACAATCAAACGACTCCAGCCACTGCCGTGTCGTTGGCAACTCCTTTGATAAGCTCCGGCGTCCCATTCATAATCAACGGTTCCATTGTCGCACCGGATCAGGCTGTGGATGCTTTGGCGGGACAAAATGGCCCCTTCATCTACGACCTGTCTCCCATTGAGAACCCATCCCCTGGAAGCATGATATTTGCCGCTGGTATATCGCTTAAATTCGACGCCGAGGCATATCTTACATTTTTGAAGTCCAAAGGATTGACCAGGATTGCGGAAATCACGTCTACAGACGGTACGGGTGTAGACGGTTACAAGCAGTTGGTTGCAGCGCTGAAGATTCCGCGATTCTCGTCGATGCATCTAGTGGCGCATCAGACGTTTGATCCAACTGCGGTCAACGTAACTAGCCAGCTATCTGTCATCAAGGCAGCAAACCCTCAGGCTCTCGTCATTTGGACTACAGGAACGCCACTCGGAACCGTTCTGAACGGTATGTCCTCACTCGGCATGGAGAGCACCCCGACTATTACAGATAATGGGAATGCCAGCCACGCACTGCTGACGCACTTTGCCTCAGTTCTGCCAAAGGAGCTCTACTTCCCCACGCCACCGCTTTATCTGCCGCCGGCTGACATCACCAATCCTGCGGTGAAGGCCCAAGTGGTGGCGTTTGACAGTGCTGTCACTGCCGCAGGTGGTCATCCGGGTAATCCTTGGGCACTTGCTTGGGATCCGGCAAATCTGCTAATCGGTGCCATTAAAAAGCTTGGCATCACTGCCACGGCAAAACAGATTCAGAAATACATGGAGCACCTGAGCAATGTTCCAGGCGTTTTCGGACTCTACAATACTTCCTCGATCCATCATCATGGTCTTACAGTCTCGGACATATACATGACCACCTGGAATGGAAGCTCATTCGTGCAGGCATCTGGCGCTGGGGGAACTTCGGTAACAGGTTAACGGCTTGGCGCCTCTCGTTTCCGGCAGTAATCTTCGCAGGCGAGAGCATACTGGGATTTGTTGGACCGAAGCTTCACGAAGTTCATGCCGTCCAATTGTTGCGAGCGATTGGAAGCCAATAACGCTGAATATCGCTTTAGGCATCATCGCGGTATTCAATTTTGGAAAACTCTTTTTCGAAGCTGGGTTTTTTGGGGGGATTACATGCCGTCAATTGATGACGGCGAGGCGAAGTTGATTTTAGGCGAGGCGCACTCAGGATGCTCGTCGCGTCAAGACACACAGTGGGTGGAATCGTTGGCAGCTAAATTTGAAGCTCCCTAAGTAAGCAAAGTATCTGACCCCACGGACCCCTTTGGTCCGCCGCATGTAGGTAACAAGCCCACTTGCGCGATCAGCTCTTATACCGCTGTAAAAGGAATCACAGCCTTGAGGCCCTCTGATTCATCGGTTGTTTCCAGGAGGTACAACTACACCAGGGCCGCATTCGTCTAAAGCGCATTTTCGCAAAGTCCTGTCAGGCCAACCGTTTCGCTACGAATATTGGACTAGGTCATGGAAGCGTTGGTTATTCGTATCACGTTGACGAACTATGCTCATTATGAGCTTTACTCAGTAAAGGGCAAGGGGTCAGAATATGGTGAGATCGAAGAATGCTACAACACTTGGCAGCGATAAAGTTGTTGCGGGTCCGACCTTTGTTCAGCTTTCCGAGTTGGTGGTGAAGGCGGCCCGCAAGTTCCGTCGCAACTTCAGTACGCAGCTGGTGCCGTTGGGTGTCACATTTGCACAGGCTCAGGTGCTCCGTATTGTGGCACGCGCTGACGTGCCGTTGCGAATGGTCGACATAGCAACCAGGCTGGACATAGTTCCAAGATCAGCCACAACGAAGATCGACGCTTTGGAGGCCGCTGGACTGGTGGAACGGCTCAGCGATAATACAGACCGCCGTTCTACGCCCGTTGCCATCACCGAAAAGGGCCGTGCCATTCTCGGTCGGCTTGATGAGGTACGTCGGGCGGCCGCCGAGGGGCTTTTCAGTGAACTGTCGGAATCTGACAGGCAATGCCTCGCAGGTCTTCTGGACATTGTTTGCTCCACCGCCGATGCAGTGGTTGGTGCGCCGCCACATGGCGGTGAAATTGAATCCAGAACCGAGATTGTAATGGACTACAGTTTTGACGGGGACCGCCAATGAATCCAATGGGCGGCATGCGCGGAGGCATGGCCACGTGGGGAATGATGCGTTCGTTCGGCCGAGACGGTTCAGTAAAACAGCAAAAGCTTCCGCCGGGGCTGCTACGTCGGATAGTTGATTTTGCTAGACCCTATAAGGTAATGCTGGCCGTGTTCTTAGTCTTGATAATTCTTGACGCGGTGGTGACCGCTGCCAGTCCTCTGATCTATCGTGCCATTATCGACAATGGCATCATGAAGAGAAATCCCTCGCTGATCGTCAAGCTCGCGTTGCTGGTCGGGTTTCTGGCGCTAGTCGACGTTGGTCTTTCATTATGGCAGAGGTGGATCTCCGCACGCGTGGGTGAGGGACTTATCTTTGATATGCGGACCAGGGTGTTCGCCCATTTTCAAAAGATGCCGGTTGCGTTCTTTACTAGAACTCAGACAGGTGCCCTAGTCAGTCGGCTGAACAATGATGTTCTCGATGCCCAAAGGGCGTTCACCGACACGTTCTCCTCAGTTATCAGCAACTTTATCAGCGTCGCAATCATGCTGGTTGCGATGCTGGTGCTTTCCTGGGAGATCACTCTCGTTGCTCTAGTGCTTCTTCCGCTCTTCATCATACCTGCACGCTTTGTGGGTAAGAGGATCCAGTCGATAACCCGCGAGAGTTACAACCTTAACGCCAAGATGACAAACACGATGACAGAAAGGTTCAATGTCGCCGGAGCGATGCTTGTCCGGCTATTTGGCCATCGTGAACAGGAAATTCAAGGTTTCGAGGCAAAGGCCGGAAGGGTTCGCGACATTGGAATTACTCAGGCCATGTACACCAGGATCTTCATGACATCCTTACTGTTAGTCGCGTCGCTGGCCACTGCTTTGGTCTATGGCTGGGGAGGTGTGCTTGCGGCCCGCGGAGCACTATTGGTGGGGACAGTTGTGGCGCTAACGCAGTATTTAACCAGGCTTTATGCTCCGCTGACGGCATTGAGCAACGTGCAGGTGGACATTATGACCGCACTTGTTTCATTTGACCGCGTTTTTGAGGTACTTGATCTCGTTCCCATGATCGACGAGAAGCCCAATGCCGTTGCCATTCCACGGGGACCAGCTTCTGTCGACTTCGTTCATGTGGATTTCCGCTATCCCACTGCCGAAGAGGTTTCGCTCGCCTCGCTGGAGTCTGTGGCGGTATTGGACCAGACACCTACGAGTCAGGTTCTTTTCGATGTGTCGTTTCATGCCGAGCCAGGAGAGCTTGTCGCCCTTGTTGGACCATCTGGAGCTGGAAAGACGACAATGAGCCATCTGGTATCGCGTCTATACGATGTCACTGGTGGTGCGGTCTTGATCAGCGGAGTTGACCTCAGAGACGCAACTTTTAATTCAATTCAAGAGGTGATAGGTGTGGTCACTCAGGATGTGCACCTTTTCCATGAGACTCTTCGCTCGAACCTATTGTATGCAAAGCCGGATGCCACTGACCAGGAGCTCATGGAAGCGCTTCGTGCAGCCCAGATCCTTCCACTGATTGAGTCTCTCCCCGATGGGCTGGATACCGAAGTGGGGGAGCGTGGATATCGGCTTTCAGGTGGCGAAAAGCAGAGAGTAGCCATTGCGAGGCTGTTGTTGAAGGCACCAGATGTGGTGGTCCTGGACGAGGCGACGGCTCATTTGGATTCCGAATCCGAGGTCGCGGTTCAGCTTGCCCTGAAGACCGCGTTGAGTGGACGGACTTCGATCGTAATCGCGCACCGTCTATCTACGGTCCGCGATGCGGATCAGATTTTGGTAATGTCGGAGGGACGGATTGTAGAGCGGGGACGCCATGAAAAGCTTCTTGCCCAGGGTGGCATTTATGCCGAGCTATACACTACTCAGTTTGCTCCTCAGGCAAGCGATGAAGCAGGGGTATAGGGGAGATTGCCGGCGTCGTTTGGTCAAGTCTTCACCATGGAAATAGCGCTGATGATGCGTTGAGAAGCTTTGTTTAGCGGTCTCGGTTTCGCTATGGCAATCAATCGGCTTACATTTTGCGACGTGGTTACACGGGTGGAGCAGACTTCGGGAAAGCAGGAATTAGCACAGCTGTGGCCGGCTAAAGACAATTTGAAGCCAGGTATGAGCTTGAAGCCAAGTGCAAATCTGTACTGTCCGCCCTTTTGAGCAACTTCGCTTTCGAAGCGCTTAAAGGGGCTGGCAAGCTACTCTTCAAGAGACGCTGACTCTATGTGCTTATCAATGTCTATTGACGACATGACCGCAACGGACATTGCATCCAGTGCCGGAAGTGGTGACCCGGCGGTTGGACTTCGCGCTGTGGCTTCCCTTCGGCAGCTTGCCGAGCAGTTGGAGTCGCTTCAGGTTGACCGCGCACGCGATCGCGGCTCGTCGTGATCGCAGATTGCCGTCGAGTTGGGCGATTCCAAACAGGCCGTGCACCCAAAGCATGGTGGCCGCGCCAGAACCAGGAAAAAGGAGGCGTGAAGTGTTCGAACGGTTCACCGAGGGTTTACGGGAGGCGATCGTCCCGACTTTCGCATTTAGGTTCCCAAAATCAATTGCCGCTTGATTCCATTGAGCGAACTATCTGCTGCATCGCTGGGCGGTATTTCGGCGGAGCGATGAATGTCTGGTTTCCGAGTTCAAGAATTGCTGCTTTTGCGAAGCTGATCTCATCGAGTGCTGATTTGCAGGTAAGCCCGAGTGGCTTTACCTGCTGTTCGAGCATCCGGAGCACGCGCAGGCCCAGCATGCAGATGATGACATGGGCTTCTATCCGACTCTGTCTGAAATGAAAGGTCGGTCGTATCCTGAGATCGGTCTTGCTCATGCGAAAGCACTGCTCGACTTTGTATAGGTCACGGTAGTGATCGAT
>JAJYDM010000108.1 GCA_021777475.1 Actinomycetes bacterium
GGCTTCGACGGAGTCCTTCGGTGGATTCAGGCTAAGTTGCTAACCTAAAGGTATTGCCTACCGTCCAGACATGTTGGCATTTGGACGGGCCTTGGCCACCAGATCCGGAATGATTCCGGTTAATTCCTCGGTTTCCCAGCGTTCGCCCTTGTCGATGCTTGGACCCGCATGCCAACCCTCTACCACATCGATTTTGCCCCCAACGACGTGGAAAACGCGGCCGGTAATTTCCCTTGACAGTGGTGATCCGAGCCATACGGCTAGAGGAGAGATGTTCTCAGGCGCGAAAACGTCAAATTCAGAGGGATCCTTATCCTGTGGGTTGAATCCCAGTGCAGCGACCGACTCGGTCATTCGGGTGAGAGCAGCTGGGGCTATGGCATTGACTGTTACTCCATAGCGGGCCAGTTCCAGGGATGCAATCACGGAAAATGAGGCAATTCCAGCCTTCGCCGCGCCATAGTTTGTCTGTCCCACATTCCCATAAAGCCCGGATGCCGATGAAGTGTTGATTATTCTGGCATCGTTGGTGTGGCCGGCTTTGGCGTTTTCCCGCCAAAATGTTGCTGCCCAGTGAGTCATTGTGAAGGTGCCACGGAGATGAACTCTGATTACGGCGTCCCACTCTGCATCGGTCATGTTCACAATCATCCTGTCACGGAGTATCCCCGCGTTATTCACTACGACATCAAGTCCACCGAAGGTTGATATGGCTGAATTGATGATTCTTTGCGCGCCTTCCCAGTCGGCTACATCGTCACCGTTGGCAACAGCCTCCCCACCCATGGCTCTGATCTCGTCGACAACTTGGCCTGCCGGTCCAACTGAGGAACCTGTGCCATCAACTTCAGCTCCTATGTCATTCACGATGACTTTTGCTCCATGGCGAGCAAACTCAAGGGCGTGTGATTTACCGATTCCTCTTCCAGCACCTGTTACTATTACGACTCGACCGTCACATATCTTCGCCATGTTCTACCTTTCATATAGTGCGATCCTGTTGGAAGCCCCTGCGAAGCACCCTTTGTACAAGAGTACGTTTGTGTGATTCTGTTCGACTCACTTGAGATAAGTCTGAGCCACCCTAAAGACTCCAAGGGTCCAGTTTTCAAAACTGATCGCCTGGAACCGTCGGTGCGACTTCCCATTGGAGGGGAGCGGCGAGCGAACAGCCCTTCTCCTTTGGCACTACCTGACCCTGGACCCTTTGGTGGCCTGGAGTAAGTATATGCATTCTACAGAGGAAACAATAATTGAACATGATGTGGACGCAGTTCTTTCTGGGGAAATAGGGGTCGAGGGCGCGGATGCCAATTCGGGAGCGTCACGCTTCTGAGCCGGGATCCGAAGAGTAAAAGGTACGGAAGTAGAGGGCGGAGTTTGTGAATTAGGTGAACTGATTGATTGTCTGCCACTTCTTGGAGGCGGGTATTTGCTCCTGGCCAAAACTCGAGCGGCAGGCCGGTCGTCATACGCAGTATCAACTTTCTCGTTTGCGGAGACATATCGAGGGAGCCATTCGGTAGAAAGACCTGGTTCCGCCGCTATTTTCTCTCCTTTTGCCAACTTCGACCCAACGCTCTCGGCGCTATGGGAAGTAGACGGTGCAGGAAACACGTGCTTCATTGCTTGCCAAGGCGACCTAGTGGGAGTTCCGCACGCAATTTGTGGATCGAACACGTATGTCCTAGCTAGACAAGTACAGTCAAGGGTTTGACATCCGTTCTGCAGGCTGTCACGGACGCAAGCCAATAGATCAGAACAACAGATTCCAAGTCAGCCACAATTATCGCTCACACAGCTTCAAACCGACACCGCAGAACTTGGGCCTGCACCTATGTGAACAAGTTCATTCATCAATGTTGACTAGCCGGTGTCGGACAGGTGGAGACGGTGGTCCGATGGGGGTGATACAAGGTGAACCCTATCTTGGGACCGGGCAAGAAGCCACGTTACTGAACCCCGGGGAGCTGTGGCAGTGGTGGAAAGCTAAGGAAGCAGAGATTCATGGTCGTAGTTCTCCGACCTTTCTTGTTCCAGGCGGCATTGGAAAGTTGGCTGCCCCATCGGTGGAGAAGATCTCGTCAAGAAGTGCGAGCACGGAGAGCATTGGTGCCGATTCGAGCGCTCTTTTGCGCCTAGATATGCCAATTCTTCGATTGGGCAGATCCGTAACTGGCACTACGGCAAAGTCACTCATATAATGTGGCACTGCGGTGGCGGGAACGATAGCCGGGGCGTAACCGTCGAAGGCCATTGAGGCGATCAGTCTTACGCCATCCACCTCGGCTATGATATTGAAGGAAATTTTGCTCCGTTTAGCGAGTGTGTCGAGCAGGTCTCTGAATGGAATACCCTTCGGAGGGACTATCAACTCCACCTGGTCGAGTTCGGCAATGGTTACGGATTCTCTTGAGGCTAATTTGTGGGCCGAATGGATAAACAGGACATACTCCTCGTCGAATAACGACTTGAAGGCAAACTCTTCGGAGTAACTGGGTTTGTTCACCAGTGCGAGATCTACAGTTCCGCTGTGCAGCCTTGCTTCGAGCGAAGTAGTGGTTCCTTCAGACACAACGAAGTGAAGATTGGGATGGCGCTTCTTCAGCTCAGGAACAAGCAGGGGAATCAACCATCTGGCAGTGGTGCCGATCATGCCCATGCGCACGCTTCCACGTATGTCGTGTTTCAAGGCGTAAAGGTCGGACTGTATCGACTCGATCTCCTTTAGCATCAGGCGGGCCCTCTTAGCCACCGCAGCACCTTCTAGCGTCAGAGAACCTGTGCGTCGATCGACAAGTACAACTTTGAGTTCGGATTCAAGCTTGGAAATATGTGTAGAGATGTTGGACTGCACGGTCTCCATTGCGCTTGCAGCGTTCGAAAATCCACCGTAGTCCTCGACCCCTATGAGCGCTTTCATTTGCTTTATATCCATCGGTTAAATAGATAGCAGCTATCTAGTCAATTACGGCAAAGGATTGGTAAAAGGCGATCATAATGGTTAATGCAGGTTTCGGACCCCCCTCCGTACCTTGCCTTGATGAAGGAGTTGGCTCCCCCCGCCAACTCCTTCCTATTTTAAGTTTGAGTATTTCGAATGGGTATGGAAGCTACCGCTTGCAAATGTGAAGGAGATTTCGGGTTTGGTGCTTTGCTGAGTTCTTGTGTCGACCTCGTATGATGCTCTTTAGTGAATAGTCACATGCGCAAAGCGGAAGCACGAGTTGCCATTGCAGGGGCGCAACTTGTTTCGTCGTTGGTTCGATCTCTGGGAATCGGGGAGGGGGCGGCTCTTCCGGGACGGATTCTGATTCGGCTTTATCCCGAAGTAATCAGTGGACTGTCGAAGTCGCTGCCGGCGGTTTTGATCAGCGGTACCAATGCGAAGACCACGACTACAGCGCTTACTAGAGAAGCCTTGTCCGGTAGTTTCAATGTCACGTCAAATATTACCGGGGCCAATATGGATACAGGCATTGCTTTCTCGTTGGTCGCACGCAAGGTCACCGCGGTCGGCAAAGACCTCGCTGTTTTCGAGGTGGATGAAGCATACCTTCCGGACATCGGTTCAAAACTTGAAACGAAAATTGTCGCTTTGCTGAATCTTTCGAGGGATCAGCTTGATCGGGTTTCAGAAACTCGAATGACCGCATCGAAGTGGAGTTCGTTCTTAAAATTGAATCCACATATTACAGTTGTTGCCAATTGCGATGACCCCTTGGTTGTTTTTGCTGCGCAGTCGGCTTCTGAAGTGCTTTGGGTGTCTGCAGGTCTCAACTTCTTCCTGGATGCGTATTCCTGTCCTGTTTGCGGTGGTGAAATTGATTTTAGCGATTCAGGATGGCGGTGTAGATGCGGTTTTAGTCGGCCTTCGCCCGACATAGAGGTGTCCCGCAATACCGTTAGTGTTTTCGGCAGGCCGATTGAAATGGATCTGTCTTTGCCCGGCCAGTGCAATGTGGCGAATTCTGCAATAGCTTTGGGTATATGTCAAGTTCTTGATGTTGATTTGGATTCGGCTGCAAGGCGGATGTCAACGATTTCTGAGGTTGCCGGCCGTTACAAACGGGTGTCGATCGATGGACATGAGGTCAGGATGCTTCTCTCGAAGAATCCTGCTGGTTGGGTTGAGGTCTTCGACATGGTCGGTGACGACTCATCTGTGGTAGTGGCCATCAACGCGCAACTGGCTGATGGAAAGGACCCTTCCTGGCTGTGGGACGTTCCATTTGAGTTTTTAAAAGGCAAGGAGGTCTTTGCTTGCGGGGAGCGGGCTTACGACCTTTCCGTTCGCCTTCACTATGCCGAGGTTTCACACGTGGTTGAAAAGGATTCCCTAGCCGCGATTCGCGCCTGTGGCACAAGAGACGTGTCGTTTGTGGGCAACTACACGAGCTTTCAGGAACTGCGCAACAGGTTGAATGGGAATGACGGTTCGTTAGTCGGTTTAATCAGGTCACTTGGGAACAGAGTGTTCGGATGAAGGAAAAGATCAAAGTTGTATCCGTGCTGCCAAATCTGTTGGGTACCTACGGAGACTCAGGCAATGCAGTAATTGTCAGCAAGAGGCTCGCGTTACGCGGTTTTAAGGTCGATCTTGTTCATGCCGATCTTAGGAGTGGTGTCCCTAGCGACGCTGATTTCTACCTTATCGGCGGGGGAGAGGATGGGCCTCAGAGTCGGGCCGCGGAGTTCTTGGCAATAGACACTCCACTTGAGCGTGCGCTGGACAAGGGGGCAGGGCTCCTGGCTGTGTGCGCCGGTTTTCAGATTCTTGGGAGATCGTTTATCGGGCCAGATATGGCGCCAAGAAATGGCTTAGGCATCTTTGGTTGCCGAACGCACAGGTTTGAAGGACCACGCAGTGTAGGTGAACTGGTCGTTGACCCCGGGGATGCCATGCCTGGTGTGCCCATGATGACGGGATATGAAAACCACCAGGGAATTACTGAGTTGCTCGATGGTACCAGACCACTTGGGATAGTGCGCGCAGGCAATGGGAACAATTTTGGGCCGCAGGTGGATGGAGGTGTCATAGGCAGGGCAATAGGAACGTACATGCATGGGCCCGTCTTTGCACGCAATCCAAAGTTTTGCGACTATTTTCTGTCGTTGGTCCTAGGACACCTGGATCCAATCCGTGACGAGGGACTGGAGAACAGCCATAATCGGCTCTATTTTGAACGGATCAACCAGGTGTTGATGGAATAGGACGAGCCAATTTGATCGAATTGGGAGCACGAGTCCATTTCTTATGTACTAAGTGAGGAACTTTCCGTCGATCTAGGCGTTAAGCATGGATCAACAACACAGCTTTGAGAATTATTGAGCAGCGAGGCAAAGTCTCTGGTGGTTCATCCAATAATTTCGACCAGCTGATGGGGACCCGACCGTGAAGCTGCAGGGAAAAGTATCAACGGGTAGTCCGTAGGCCCTATTTACCACAATCATACGCTGAGTCGAAAACCTAGCCCCATCAGTTCTAGTACCCTGAAGTTGTAATCTGTCTGATATATTGGGGCGATTCGGCGTGGTGCCTATGAAGTCCCAGTATCCCCGAAGTACGGATTCTAGGTAAGGAGTTGGACAGGCTAAATGCATAAGAGCGCTTTGACTAACGCTGCGTCGTTCTTCCAAGTTTACCTGGCTCATCGAGAAGAACTCACTATCGTTGATATCGGTTCACAGGACGTAAATGGCTCGCTGAGAAGTGTCGTACCTCCACAACACCGCTACATAGGCGTGGATTTTGCAAGTGGCAACGGGGTCGACGTTGTGCTGACTGATCCATACGTATATCCATTTGATTCAGACTCCGTCGACTGTGTTGTTTCCAGCTCCTGTTTTGAACACTCTGAGTTTTTTTGGCTGTCATTTCTTGAGATGGTCAGGATACTTCGCAATGGCGGAATCATCTATTTAAACGTACCGTCAAACGGCTTATTTCATCGGTACCCTGTGGATTGCTGGCGATTCTATCCCGATAGCGGCAACGCACTTGCTAGGTGGGCTCATACCAATGGCTATGATCTTGTCCCTCTTGAGTCCTTTGTGTCTAATCAGGATACCCAAGACGGCCAGTT
>JAJYDM010000109.1 GCA_021777475.1 Actinomycetes bacterium
CCGTCGCCAAAGGGCTCGATCCCAGGGAGTACACGCTCTTCGCCTATGGTGGAGCGGCGCCGCTGCACGCGGCTTCAATCGCAATTGACCTTGGAATAAAGAGAGTCGTAGTGCCACTTTTGGCTCCGGTGTTTTCAGCCTATGGAATCGTCGCTTCGAACATCCAGCACGTCCTCAGCCGTAGCAGGGTCGTGCCAATCACCGATTTTGGGACCATCGGATCAGTGTTCGATGAGCTTGAGGCCAGCGGAGTCCAGGCGCTCGCATCAGACGCGGTTCCTGAGTCCTCCAGGATCCTGCTTCGCACCGCACAGCTGCGCTTCAAAGGCCAGATGCACGCGGTGAACGTCTCCATGCCTTCAGGCCCGGTGACCCAAGAGTCTATGGAACAGCTTGGGGTAAAGTTCGTGGAAACCTATGAGCGCCTTTTTGGCGCTGGCACTTCGTCCGCGAGCGCGGGAATCGAGATGGTGACCTTGAGGGTCTACGCCATTGGCGTTACCACGGTGCCTCAGATCGAGGAAGTGGCCCTGAACGAGTCCGACGGTGTTCCAACGGGGAGTCGGCAGGTGTGGTTCAAGGGGAAGTCGATCGAGGTTCCCACATTTGTCGGCCCGCTGGAGCCGGGGACCAGGATCGCCGGCCCCGCCCTGCTTGACTACCCGGGCCAGACCACCTGGGTTCCAGTGGATATCACTGCCTATGTGGACCAGTACCAGAGCCTTGTAATGACTGTCAACTGAGTCGGCGACGCCAGCTTGAGGGGGAATTATGCAAGTTGATCCAGTCCTTACCGAAATCATCTCCAACCGGCTGATGCAGATCGGATTGGAAGGGGGCCTGGTTCTCCAGCGCTGCGCGGTAAGCACGAGTGTTGTGGACTCTCGGGACCTTGGCTTCAATATTGCCGATGCTACCGGCCGCACCATCGTGTATTCGGTTTGGATGCCAAGGCATGGAACCACGCTTGGATACATGTTGCAGAGTTGCATGAAGCGTTTCGAGGGCGATGTTCGTCCTGGGGACATGTACCTTGTGAACGACCCGCACTCCGGGGCGCTTCACATCCTTGATCTGGCGGTGATGGCCCCGGTCCATTACAAGGGAGAGCTGATCGCCTGGGTCGGAAACGCCACTCATCACGTCGACGTTGGAGCCATGACGCCCGGAAGGGCGCCTCTTGCCACCGATTGGCACCAGGAGGGGATAATCTTCAAGCCCACCAGGATTGTCGAGGGCGGCAAGATACGTGATGACATCTTTGGCTTGTTCTTGGACAACGTCCGCATGCCTCGGTACCAGTCGCTCGATCTGAAGGCACAGATATCGGCCAACTTTGCCGCTTCGCAGAAGGTTATTGATCTGGTCGAGAGATACGGAGTGGAGGCTTTCAAAGAGACCGTGGAAAGTTCCATTGAACTTGGCGAAAATCAGGCCAGGGAGAGGGTACAGCTTCTGGAGAAGGGCGTGTATCACGAGGTTACATACCTTGATTATGACAAGTTATACCGGCTGGAGTGCAAGCTTACGATCGATGACGACGGCTTGCACTTCGACTTCGCGGGCACCGATCCTGAGGCCAAGACATTCATCAATTGCGCCCTGCCGTGCGCGGTTGCAAACCTACACAACATCCTCGCTTGTCAGCTCTTTCCGGATCTCCCGGTGAATGCCGGGACCTGGCGTTTAGTCGACGTCTCTATCCCGAGCGGTACCATCATCAACTGCAACCCGCCGGCCCCTTGTTCTGGAGCTTCGACCATCACCGGATGGCGGGTTCAGGGGATCACTCTGGCGTTGCTTACCAAGGCGCTGAAATCCACTTCTCGCAGCCGTTACTCGATGGCAGAGTGGGGTTGGGGCTTCACCGATGTCCAGTGGACCGGCTTCGATCAGTATGGTCGCTGGTACAGCCTCAGGGGCGATATGAACTTTCACGGCGGAGGCGCAAGGGCGGAGGTCGACGGGATCGACGTTTCGAATATCGCCGGTTCGACCAACACCAACAGTCCAAGCATCGAGTCGTACGAGTACAGGTATCCCGTGCTCTATCTCGAGAGGGGTGTCGTCCCCGATTCCGAAGGGGCTGGACAATACCGCGGCGGACGTGCCGGGTACTGGTCAAGATGTCTTTACGGTGTTGATTCTGCCAAGGATCTCACTTTCTACATTGGCCGGGATGTCGGGTCACGCGGTGTTTTTGGCGGAAGTGATGGCACTTCGTCGAGGATAATCCTCAAGAGAGGCACCGATGTGCTGAGTAGGCTTAGAAACGGCGTTCCACTCTACAACGAACTGGAGGGGGTGGAGGAGGTTCTTCCCCAGCAGCCTAGCGGTCTTGACAGGGTGATTAATGCCGGCGATGTGATCCTGGTCAGAGGCATGGGGGGTGCGGGATTCGGTCCTGCGGAACTCAGGTCGGAAGAGTTGGTGCGGCAGGATTTGGCCGATGGTCTCCTGTCGCCTGAACGGGCGCTCGAGATTTATGGAGTCAAGGCTGACTGAGCGGGTCTAAGTAATTGTTGAAGGCAGATCTCACTGTGAGAGTGCCAGCCATTAGGAGGGTGTGTTGAAATTAGCTAGCAAAGTTGCCATTGTCACCGGTGCCGGAAGGAATGTGGGGGAGGAAGTTGCCTGCGCACTGGTGGCCGAGGGTGCAAACGTAGCCCTGGTCGACAATAACCAGGAACGTCTCGACCGCGCGGTTGAAAAGGCGTCAAAGGCGGGCCCAGGCACCGCGCGTGCATTCATTTGCGACGTGTCTTCCTCGCACGACGTTCAGCGGATGGTCCAGGAGGTGGTAAAGAGTTTTGGCGGCGTCCACATGCTTGTCAACAACGTCGCGGTCACTGATCGTGGTGTCAACGTGCTGGACCTTCCAGAAGATGAGTGGGACAGGGTTCTCAACATTACTTTAAAGAGCCTCTTTCTCTGCACCAAGTACGTAGGACGTCAGATGGTCGCTCAGAACGAAGGCGGCGCGATTGTCAATATCGGTTCGACGTCGGGTTTCCACGCCCGCGCGAACGCCACGGCATACTCCGCGGCAAAGGCTGCCGTCATCCATGTCACCAGATCGATTGCTCTCCAGCTTGGCCAGTTCAACATCCGGGTCAACTCTGTAAGTCCGAACAAGGTTGGTTCGCCGGTGGGAATGGACGAGGAGCCGCCAGGGCGGCCAAGGAAGAACGTTCTCGGCCGTGGCGCGGTGCCGGAAGATATTGCCAACGCGGTCCTGTTCCTGCTTGGAGAAAAGTCGTCTTTTGTCACCGGAATCGACCTGTTGGTAGACGGAGGGGCAACCGTCGCCATGTCAATGGATTAGGTCCCATCGCGTTCTCACGACGATAAGAAGCAGCGGATCCGAGTCCACCTGGGAAATTGCCGGGGGGACTCGGATCTTTGCATACACGGAATTTTCACCGCCAGTATTGAGGTTCCTTTAAGGGTGGTTGGTTACTCTCATATTTAGGTAGCCGAGGTGGGGCGGCAGGAAGGTTTGTCTGAGAAGCGAAGGTTTTAATCGATACGCTGCATGGGGGCTCTTCGGCGGTAAGGAGGTTCCCATGGAAGTACGAATGCGGAGAGATGTCAAGCAGTTGACGCTTGGAGCTGGGTACTTTAGCCTGATGGCTGCCTTTCTTGTTGGGTTCGTCTTTGACAGAGGTAGCCTGGAGGGCGGGCTTCTGTATATGATCTTTGTGGCTGGTCCGCTCTTTTTCGTCGATAAGGCGTTGCGTTCGACCAGTGATGGAGTTGAAAGAACCGTCGCCGTCATCTCTCTGGTGCTTTCCATCTATTGGGCCGCTGTTCTCTTCAGCGACTGGGGCACCTATGCACTGGGACAGGAGATTCTTGTCACCCTGGCAATGACGCCCGTGATAATGGCGTTTTTCTCTGTGTTTCTGGTGAAGTTGCCGATATTCATCCCTAATCGCACGACACAGGGAATTCACTAGCACCGCACCTCCCCTACCTATGTCCCAGAGCACTATATCTAGCACGGGGGAATAGGTCTCAAATAACCGCGCCAAACACGGACTAGCTGCGTCCGGCTTTCCCAGAGTCACCATCGGGAGAATCTGGTTCCACTTGTGGCAGTGTGATTCCTTTGGCGCAGATGGCTGACCGACTGGATTCGGTTTGCTCGGGCCAGCGAATACCAAAGCGGCCTTGGGCATCAGCGTTGCGACTGACAGGTGGCGACAACTTGTTGTGGTGGCTGGGAGGGGTGTGGATGGAGTCGCGGCCGAGCAAAGAGTTAGGCTGGCGATTGCGTCTATAGCCGCATGAGGTGTCATCGAGGCGGAGATCATGGTGTTGATTGGCGACACGGGAACCTGGTTTGGTGGCGCATTTCGTCATTTTTTGCAACGGGGCCTCTCTCGGTTAGCTCCCTCGCGTTTCACTATCGAAGTCAGGGCATTCAGCGTCATGGCCCAGTGGCGGCCCTTGTGCCCGCGCTTTACGAAAGTGCGGTTCCGATAGGCAATTGGCAGGATTCCTTCCAGGGTCAGAGCTTTGCGGCGGTAGTTTCCATGACTCAGGCGTTCCCGATCTTTCTTGTTGGACTGCGGATCTGTAGTCTCTGTTGGAGCCTGCCCGCTAGCCGCTGACCCGTCACCTGCCTGGTGCGGCTGCGGATATCTTCACCGCGCATCCCGCCTTAATTGGTGGTAACCGTAAAAACACTCGTTTCCGCGGCGCTTCATGGTGCGGGGAGGCCTCAACTCCGCGGAGATCAATCTGGCTTGCCGAATCCCGCGATTGCCAGCGCAAGGAAGGTGAGCGCGAACGCGACGGTGATCATCAGCTCTCCCCACAGGGGAACAAGGTACCCAAAGATGGTTACACCTGTGGTGAACCGGGCGGCAGCGGCGGGAGGCATGTTCTGGATGGCGAAGACCACATGGCGAAGGGGATCCACGGCATATGTGAGCGGGTTGATCCGTGTTATTACTGCCAGCCAGGAAGGCAGTCCGTTGAGAGGGAAAAGCGCTCCGGAAAGGAAGATCATCGGGAATAGGAGCAGCTGCATAACCACCTGGAACCCCTCCATCTTCTGGATCCGGCTGGCGACGAACACCCCGAAGGTGGTCAGTGCAAAGGCCATCAGTGCCTCTAGCAGGATTACTTCGAGCACGAGGAGCACCGTCAGATGCACGCCAATCAGAGGAGCCAGTGCCAGCATGATCGTTCCCTGTATGGTGGCAATCGTCGTGCCGCCCAGCGCTTTGCCCAGCACAAGCGCTCCGCGGCTTACCGGAGCAACGAGCATCTCCCTGAGGAAGCCGAACTCACGGTCCCAAACGATGGAGATCGCCGAGAAGATTGCTGTTGTGACCACCGTCATCGCGACGATTCCAGGGAAGACGAACTTCTTGAAGTCAAAACCGCCTGTAGTCCCTACAAGTGACGTCATCCCATAACCAAGGACGAACAAAAAGAGAATGGGTTGGACGAAGCTCGAGAGGATTCTGGTCTTGGTGCGGATGAAACGGATCAGCTCACGCTGCCAGACCATCGCAATTGTTCGGAGTTCGAAGTCGATCCTGTTGTGTTCGTCGATCAGCTTTGCGGGTCTGACGGATATGTTTGTGGTTGCCAATGAAGTCTCCTAACGTCTCCGGCCAAAATTCCTGAACTGCGCCGGGAAAGCGCGCTCTGAGTGCCCTTCGCGAATCTCGCGTCCAGTGAAGTGCAGAAAGACGTCATCGAGATTTGGCCGGTGGACACGTACGTTTTTTATCGGTACGGCGGCGCCCTGGATGATTGCGGTCACCTGCTGCTCCCCGTTCTCAGCGAAGACGATCACGTTTTCTTCGGCCACCCGGACCGTGAATCCCAGCTGTTTAAGGTTGGACCCTGCAAGGTTGTTATCAGATGTTGACAGTTCTACCGTGTCGGAACCCACCATCTTTTTGAGATTGTCAGGCGTATCGAGAGCGACGATCGAACCGTGGTCGATTATGGCGATTCTGTCCGCGTACTCGGCTTCATCCATGTAGTGGGTGGTGAGAAATATCGTCACCCCCTCCTCATTTCGGAGCCGCAATACGTCCT
>JAJYDM010000021.1 GCA_021777475.1 Actinomycetes bacterium
GTCACTGCGGGTCATACAACGCATGATCCGTACATGGTATAGCGGCCACTCAAGTTCTGCGTTAAATAGTTTGCCTGTTGGGTGATCAAGTCGTTTTAGAAACTGACATGTCGAACCCTGTTTGAAGATCTTCTCTTAGAAGCTTATCTCCCTGAATTACCAAGAAATTG
This sequence comes from Actinomycetes bacterium, assembly GCA_021777475.1. Taxonomy (GTDB): domain Bacteria; phylum Actinomycetota; class Acidimicrobiia; order Acidimicrobiales; family Acidimicrobiaceae; genus SCQM01. Next base: position 171 of record JAJYDM010000021.1, read on the forward strand.
AGCAGGTGATGAGGAGGCCTTTCCTAAGCACGGACTGAAGCTCCCGTAGTTTGACGCTTTCACGTTTACCGGCAGATGTGAGTTGAGTCCTCGCAATCTAAAGAATAGTTTTGCGATGTTAGGGCGTTAGTCTTTCACATCTAGTTCGAAAAGACCATAGAATCCCAGAGCCAGGATATGTACTGCGTCGCTCCACTCAGCTCGCCGGGTTCACCGCTGAGAAGGTGTTCTTGCTAAACGTGGCAACCAGCAACCGTAGCAGAGTTATTCATGTCGTCCGCTTCACTCAGCTGCCCTTAAATTTGGTAGACGCAAAATGAAGTTACCCGATCTACCCTTCGTGTAGATGCTGATCTTGAGATCAGTCATATTCCAGTAGGTATCGACTTAATATTGCCCAGATTGTGTGGTAGTCCATCCCTAATCTATCCCTACTATTGCTTAGCGATCCCCATGAGGGTCGACCCAGCGTAGACTGGATCTACCAAACAAATAAGCAGGTAGAGTACTAAATCAGGGCGACGATGGAGGACAGCATCGAACCCCCTAGACGCTTCAGATAGAACTCATAACCCGAAGGTCATAGGTTCAAATCCTATCCCCGCCACTAGAGAGTATGTAGGTCAGGGTCGGTCTGTCGGGACCGACCCTTTTGTTTCCCAAATTGTCATCCCTACAACGGTGTATGATTGTATTCATGAAGGGAATTAAGCGCAGGCGGCGTTAAGGAGTCTGGGAGTTACGGGTATACGTCAGACGGGATCCAGGTACAGGAACACCACGCCAAATCTCGAAGACTTTTTACGGCGGTTCACGTGGCGCCGATGATGCAATTAGGGACATGATCCAGGACCAAACACCTTCTCGGACCGATGGACTTGGTGTCACCGTTGGCCAGCTTTTCGACAAATGCCTGGAAGAGTGCGAGCGACTCGACCTCTCTCCAACGACACGCAGGACCTATCGAGTACAGCCCAACCGCAATGTCGGTCCTCTCCTTGGAAAGCTTCTGCTAAAGAGGCTTACTGCCAAGCACTTAGATAACTTCTATGGCACCATGACGGCCGATGGACTCTCACCATACTTCTTTCACAGTCAATCGAGGGCCAGCAAGACTATATAGCTCGTCGGATGCAAACGGCAGGAACGAACTGGACTGGATAACTAATGGCGTCGAGACATCCTTAGGTACATGCAGTTCCTGTGATATATCAGTGTCACAGCTATTTCGCATAGCACAGAGTATGTCATAGTTTTTTAGGGTTTTAACTGGCTATCTGCGTCCAAGTGGAGTACGTAGTTAGAGAGTGAACTCACTGCTTAGGTCTTATGGTTTCCCAGTACTCGTAAAACCCTGAGCGTCTGACCTCTAACAGCTTGCATATCATCTTGATGTCATAGAGCTTCTGGCAGAGATGGATGAGCCGGTAATTGTCGGCTACTTCTGCATCTGTGCGAAGTAGCCCGCGGCTTTTTTTAGGAAAGAGTTCTCAGCCTTTACACGGGCGTTCTCCTTTTCCAGCTGGCGTACACGAGTGCTCTCGCCGAACGAGGACGGGACGTCGTCTTGTTTTATAGAGCGATTCGATAGAGTCACCCACCGGGTGAAAGTGGACTTCTTCACCCCGAGCTCGGCTGCCACTTTTTAGCAGACTTTCCCGAATTCCTCCAGTACACCACAGCCTCGTCTTTGAACTCAGGCGAGTAACGGTTGATCTTGGCACCTTTTGCAATCATCTTGTTTCTTCTTTCCTTTCGACACGGATTCTACTAAGCAGTTACCGTGTTCGGGAGAGGGGTGCCAGGCCACAATGGATTCTGAGAAAGCAGATGTCTAATGCGCTCTTCGTAGCTAGAAAAGCTATTAGCAGTCTGCTTTCTCACATATTTTGGCGGTCCATCTGAGTTGACCATCTTAGAGTCGCTGTCTCTCGAGATACCCAGTCGTTTAGCGATCGGATCGACTCGCCTTCGGCTAAGTGTGCATGGTCTAATCGCGCTCCGGTCTTGCAAGTTGATCATCCTCCATCTTGGAGGGTGGCCCAATTTTTAAGAGCGTTTTGGCCTATTTTTCGATGAGCGTCGGCAAAAGTTTGAAAACTCAGCCCAGCGGTCGTGTGAGGGTACGGGCAACGGGCCAGGAGGCCCCCACTGAATATTCCGACCTTGTCCTTCCGAAATAGAAATTCTCGAAAGCTTTGTACCGAAAATTGTGCAGGTGTCATCGGTTGGCTAGGAGCAGTGATACCGGCGGTTCCAATCGCAACGAGATCGGGCCATTCCATTCGAGTAAGGCCTTTTGCGCAAGATAGCACTTGCGTATCTTTGACTAAAAAGCTTGACTTCAGGAGTGCTTCGCTCGACGTAGTCAATTTGGAATTTTTATCAGCTATGGAGTTCATAATCTGGGGAGATGACAGGGGTTAGCAGCATTATGATTGCGTCAGGCTTGCAGTGACGGGACTTCCGGTTCAAGTTTGTGTTGGTCGGCCATGGAGTTCATAAAGGTGCCTTTCGACGATCAAGTTGTAAACGGCCAACTTCACGAAGTGGATGTCAGGGGAAAGACTTCGAAAGTTAGAGTCGCGATGTTTGGCACATACGCACACCATTGACCGCCCTTCGTGTATCGCGACGTATCTGATGAGTTCGCAGAATTCATTAATTGCATTCTCGACGGTAACAATTTCGGTTGTATCGTTTGATTGGTTTTTTGAAATCATGGTGGTTCCCTGTTGCTTTGGGCTGTTGTGGTGAAGATCCAAATCTTCGGATCTATGCGGTCTCTGGTCTTTTATCTTTGGACCTGTCAGGAGGCCTAATGGAAGGGTTAGCAATACATAGATTGAACACTGGGACATAATCAAAATTAACTGCGACTTGGGACTTGTGCAGACTAGATTAGCACGCTCGTGCGTGCATACTTGATCACGTTTAAAAAGATTCCGACCTCCTTCACGTAGTCTGTGTAGGAAAGCGGGAGGAACAATGAACGCTCGTGAGAGGTTTGCGTCTTTAGTCAAAGAAAGGCTGTTGGCGGAGGGTTTCAGCTACAAGAAATTTGGTGAGGAAGTTGGCCAGGTGCCGCACCAGACAGTTAGTCGTTGGGTGAATGCGCAGGGTCTGCCCGAATATGATCGTTTAGCCGCTATCTCAAAACTGTTGGAGATTGACCAGGGAGTCCTCCACCGTCTGTGGGTGGAGGCGATTACTGAGCGTAGCAGGAAGGTGGCTGGAGAGCCCGTGCAAAGTAGTCGGGCTGATCTGAATGACCATGTTGCCGATGGCTTTGAAGAGCTGCAGGCAATTAAGCGGAGGATGGCGAAGCTCGAAGAAGAGGTGCGCAAGCTTAAGAGCAGGGGATAGCTGCCAGAAATAACGTATTTGAACTACTTCGGTGGAGGATTCAGCAAGGCGATGGCCACATTCATCCAAATGAAGTAGCATCTGCAAGAACGCAGTTCTAATTGCTGAGTGATTCCACAGGTACTCGGCTTCGCGGCGGTAGTTGATGCACGCGGATTTCACTGCAAGGCGTTATAGGCCTGTACGCTTCGCGTTGGCCCTTAATGTAGCGATCGCCTTTCTGCCTATGGCGAGTATGCCAATTACGAGAACCGATTCATCCATGATCTATTCCTACGGTTGCTTGTGATCTCGCCAAACGTGACTCCTACGTGGGGTGTCCATTCCCAATAACTGCCCAGGTGAATGGTCAAATGATGGCTACCGTGGAGGACAGTTTTGGACGGAAATTTATGACTCAAATAGAATTGGCAACTTGAAGGCCATAGGTTCAAATCCTATTTCCGCCATTAAGTGAGATCTGAGTTAGAGCCTGTCTCTTGAGACAGGATTTTCCAGTTAACCAATCCACGCACGCCAAAGCGATGCTCCCCAGTTGACCAAGTCCTCGTCAACTTGAGTCCACAGCAATTCTTTAGGCGGGCTAAGCTCAACTGAGCGAAAGAAAATGACCTGTGTTCAGGTCCCGCCGCACAACGGTCTGGCCTGATCTGGGGGAGCAAGCTGCAGATAGAGCGAAGGCGGAGCCTCAATTAGGTGCCCAGCTTCAAATCTCAGATGTATCTGGTCGCCTCTGAAACCATCCACCGTGGTGATCTCTGCATCTTCAGCAAGGGCGGCAGGGATACCAATAGCGTCAAGTGCGCACCAACAGTAAAGTCGGACATCTTTCAGGTTTATCTGGTGTGAGGTTGGGATTACCGACAGACCGCCTGCACCCGTGACGATGTCCTCCTCGACGGTTACGCTGCCTTTGGCTGACATAGCCTCGAGAAGTTCTTGGCACTTTTTGATTGTGAGATCTAGAATTCCTGCAACCTCGGAGATGGATGGAGCCTCGCCCCGACGCAGCAGATGGAAAGCGACCCTGTTTATCGCGTTTTCGTCGGATGGCACGTTTGCAACGTACCTTTCCCACGCGGTCCTGATATCCATCTTTGGTTCCATGTCTGACTTCTCCCTTCATGGTGTTTGCGACTTAGAAGAAAAATCGACGAGGAAGAGGTTAGCACCACTAATGCCAACCTGGCAGTAGCGTGGCTTGCCCTCGGCGCCAGGGCCCGCGCCAGGGCCCGTTGCAATTTGCTGATCCGATAACTACAGTCTAGTTGTCACCAGTCAGCACTTGCCTGAGCTGGAGTTCTGACGGAAATCCCCGTACGGTTTCAGGTTCGTCGCGACCACCTGGATAACGCCTACACGAAAGTCCGACGGGAATTTCGGGTGCAGGAAATGGATCTTTGCCGTCAATGAGGATCGTCGGCGAGCCATGAAATCCTAGCCTCCTTCCCTCTTCCTCGCTATGAATGACTATTGAATTAAGAGTGACGTCACTGCGATCACGAATCAGGACCTGTAGTTCGGCTATCAGTGACTCAGCGTTTTGACAGTTTTCGATTTGTAGAACCGTGAGAAACATGGCAAACCTCCTTGGCCAAGGATAAACCTTCCAGTACACTGGAATGTCAAGGAGATTGTGAATGAAAATTGGTGAACTCTCAGAACGAACAGGCCTGTCCACTAAGACAATTCGTTACTACGAAGATATTGGTCTGCTTCCGGCGCCAAACCGTGACTTCAATGGTTACCGGTCGTATGGTGAAGAAGGAATTCAAAGGCTGCAGTTCGTCCAACATGCACGGGCTGCTGGCCTGACGTTGCGTGAGATTGGGCAAGTATTGGAGATAAGGTTGCAGGGGAGAGCTCCGTGTGTGCATGTTCGCGACCTTCTGAATTACCACCTCGAGCAGATTGAAGTTCAGGTGGCTGAATTGAAGGCAGCGAAACGGGAATTGGAGCGTCTTGCTATTCGTGCGGCTGCCACGGATCCGGCGGATTGCCAAGAAGGTGACATCTGTACGATTTTGCTACAAGACAACTGAGTCTTAGCTTGATGCCGAAAATAATTGGAGACAGAGATAGGCCAAATGTTCTTTGGGGATGGGGTTGTGCCCTGATGCGGCTTGGGAGGGTTCAAATGGATGTGTAGTTATTGTGGCTGCGAGGCAGAAAAGGTAATGAAGGCGCTAACAGACGAGCATGTGGAAATAGCTGAATTGGCACGCAAAGTCATTGGCGAACTGGGTCGCGGGGACCTTGATTCGACGGCTGAGCTTGTCACACAGCTCGCGATACTTTTTGATCGGCATGGCAGGTTCGAGGAAACGGGGTTATTCAAGCAGCTTGTTCAGGCCGATGAAGCTGTCGAGGAGGTGGAACGCTTGCTGAAAGATCATCTCAAGTTCCGTACCGGTTTTTTTGATCCAAACTTAGCTTCGCAACCCGACCGGCTTCGAAGTCTGATACAGGAGCTACTTGACCATGCTGAGCTGGAGGAGACTGATTTGTTTCCATATGCGTGGCAGGTATTGTCCGGACTGAGCTGGGACTTTATCGAGGGAGATCTGGATCGAGGTACGGGTCGAGAACTATGATGGGTTGAGCTCCTCGGAAGATTTGGTTGGAAGTTTCGCTTCGATCGTCGGGTTCGTGCGGTTGAGAGCCAGGAGAGGTTTCATTTGCTACTTTCACTTTGACGCGACATTTGATCCGTCTAGGATCCCGGACGGAAAGACTCAGTTCGCCGGCTGGACCCAGCCCTTTTGCTAACCCTTTCAACAGATCCAAGTGCAGTTGGCAAGGGCTATTGGGAGCCATGGCCGCAACCTCGACTAAAGGACTACGTTTTAGCATTCTGTTTCACCCGTTGCCGGTCACCGACGACAGTGGACTGATACCATTTTTGGCCAGGTTCTCCCCTGGTATGGTCAATGGACTTTGTTTCGGGCCTATTGGATTTCCGAAGGGGATTTCCCCCAGTATCTCACCTTATCTCTACCGCGGACCAGGTGCTTTAATTTATCGATGTCGCGAAATATTCGATATTTGGTGGAGTTACCTAAAGTCTTGCCTTCTCTTGAAAATGCATCGGCTGGAAAGCGGTTTCAGCGGCCGTGCGAATTCTCGATTTGTTTGACATCATTTCTCTGTGATGTGCTGGGAAATAGGTTGATCCAGGCCAAGCGCGATTATTTAAGATGAGTCTGGCGCATACAATGATGCCGCATAGGACGTTTGAGGTCATCTTTGTTCATGACGCCTTATTGAACGAGGATTTTATGCCGCGGGTTCGCCATTTGAGAAACAAGTTCGAAAGTTGAGAATCTTAAGGTCACCACGGCTCACTTCATTTGGTCTTCTAATTTGCAAGCGGTGCCACCGCTCTCGGGACGACGAACGGACTATATCAAGCCGTCACTAGGTGAGAGGCTTTTCCGGCCGCTGGTTTAAGAGGTAACCGCCGAGAAAGAAGTGGTGACAGGAAAGATAAGCGCACGTCTGGTTACCTCTTTCCCAATAAGCAATTGCGCGTTTTGGGCTTTTCGTCCCGTTGTCTTCTGGGCAGATCGGAATTGTGAACGAACTAATTTTTCTACGGCGGTTCAGCGCACAAAATGTTATGCAGAGTTCTATTGTGGGCGGGATGAATGAGCCCTTTGACGCGGCCAAAGAGTTAGCAGATTCAACGGCGCTGATCCCACCGACGTCGTTGCTATCTTTCTTTTCTAAATTCGGATAACACTTAAGAATTGGCATGCAGTGGCGTTGAGAAATTACGCCTTCCCTCCGGCTTGCCCGCCCTTGAGTCCTTGAAGGCCGGAGTTGTCGAACGGCTGTCAAGTCTTTCGGCGGACTTATCGATTTCCAGAACAGTTATACCTACTTGTGAGAAACGCGTGATGCGCAGATTGACGGAGAACCGGATGCGAATGTGCTCATCACTGCACGGCGGCATTCAAAAATATCACAGTGCTGGACAGGTGCTGTCCGCGGAAGAGGTTCACGTTCATGAGCAGCCACGATGCAACCAGATGTATTACCAGTTTGATGAAAAGTGAAAACGGGCCCACACATGATTATGTTGAGGATCGTCCTAGGGTCTGGTGCGTTCTCTTTGGCTATCCATTTGGTTTTTTCTGATGTGACAACGATGTCGTCTCTTGTAACGCAGCGACGCAGCAGCAAGTGAGGTTGACACGCCGCTCGATTTTACGTGGGTTGACGGCTCGTTATTTTGCCGAGCTTCAGGAGTTGAATCGACTTTGCGGACATATTAACCAACAGCATTGCACCGGACACTGATAGCAGACAACCTCCAACTACCAGGTATCGCGGTCCTGAGCTGGCAAACCCGTAGCAGACTGAAGCGACACCGGCAGTTATCAGGCCATATACGCTGGCGGCAACTGCATGATTATAGAGGTCTCCGAACATGAGTTGTTTGCCCGTAAGATTTTTTTCGATTCCTTTTGAACGGAACATTGACCATAGGACAAACGGGATCACCTTGTGAATGTGTCCGACAAAAGCCTCCAGAATCCAACCGCCAACAGCTGTGATAGAAGCGGCGGCGAGCATGACCCCCAAGTGGTGGTTTCCATTGATTACGAGTGCGGATGCCAGGGCCAGGCCCATACCGGCAATCAATGAGATAGATGCGGTGATGACAAAAAGGAAGTAAAGGTCGACTTTTCTTTTGCGGTGCGTCAGGTGCATTGCAAGAGAGTAGAGATGTGCACCGAGCCCAAGTGCAATGACAACTCCTCCAATCCAGGCAAGTATGGAAACCTTGAACAAGAGGCCTGGTGAGATGAGGACCACTCCAAGGGGAATTGCGGATACGGCTACGAGACCTGAATGTCGTTTGCCTGGAACGTGTGCCAGGAAAAACATTGGATACAGACGCTCGGCTACGCTTACATAAGTGAGTCCGAGCCAGGCGAACAAGCCGATTGAGGCATGGGCGAGTACGACATGTCCGCTGAGGTTGAACCAGTTTCCCTGGCGGTCGAATACATAAACTACACCAAAGCATGCTGTGAGTGCGAAGCCGATAACCGCAAAGCGAAGTCCGATTACCGGTGCACCTTTGCCTTTTGCGCCTAAGGCAGACCAGAGATTAACTATCAGCATTACTATGGCAGCTGAAGCCATGAATCCTCCAGCTTCGACAATGGCTTCTTGCCCAAATCCGATACCAAGAGGCAGGAACCAGGCGGCCAGAAGCCATGCCACAAAAGTTGCTCTTGCCAAAGTGATAGATCGAAGGGGCCTCTGGGTGACCACAGGTGTGAACTGGTGTATCGCACCCAGAATTCCCATTGACAGAGTGGCCAACATTCCAAGATGAGCTGCGGCGACGGTGACGTCACTGGTTGGATCGGCAGTACCTTGATTATGCGCAACAGCAAGTGCAATTCCGCAGCCGATCAGACCGACGAACGCGGCTTCGAAAAACGCTAAGGGAACCGAGGCCGGCGGCGTGTTGCCCGACACTTTAAGTGGTTGCCTTGATCCCAGTTTTATTGCCGATACCGTTTCATCCGACACCGTACACCTCTCAATCACTTAGCCGGCCACACCTTTTTCATGCAGTTTTCCCCACTCAAGTGAATTGCGTCCAGGAGAATTGCCCGACTGGCAAGCTCCAGTTGACCAGTAGGACTAACAGCATGTATGATAATTCTAGTAAGTGCTAGAAAAATAATCAACCTGGAAAACGGTGTATAAATGGAGGAACTGCTATGGCAACCTTAGATGCACGTCCAATTATTGCAGCAGGAGAGGAGCCATTTGATCAGATAATGGCTTCGGTCGCGAGTCTGAAAGACAATGAGGAACTTGTCATACTTGCGCCATTTGAGCCCGTTCCTCTGGAAGGGTTGCTCTCATCTCAGGGATTTAGTTACGATGCAGTTGCTATCGATAATGGTGATTGGCAAGTCACATTCAGGAGGTGAACCGTGGTTTACGACGGAACAGTGGAGGGTGACGGCGCGGTTGGCTCGCCGAGCGAGGACCAAGATTTCACCGCACTGGTATGGAAGACCCTCAGTCAAATATACGATCCGGAACTGGGCATCGATATCGTTTCACTTGGTCTGATCTACGATGTGCATCAGGAGGGCGATACTGTGGCGATCAAGATGACGCTGACCACTCCCGGTTGCCCGGCATCAGAAAATCTTCCTGACATGGCGCAGTTGGCAGTCAGCTTCGCCCTAGGAGATAAGGCAAATGTCGATCTCGAGGTGGTCTGGGATCCCCCTTGGGATACGTCAATGATGAACCCAGAGACCGCAATGGGTCTAGGTTTTTGACTGGCCAACCATCGTGGCGCAAGTTCAACTGGAGATAATTCGACTTTACGAAGATACCGGGCGTTTGGCGGGCGACTTCAGAGTCCTGGTGGATCGTCTGTGGCCCCGCGGACTAACCCGAGAGACTGTGGATTATGACCAGTGGGTGAAAGAACTGGCGCCTAGCACAGATCTTCGTAGGTGGTATAGCCATGACCCTTATCGGTTCGAGGAGTTTTCGAGACAATACAGGTCGGAACTCGACACCTTGCCGAAACTGTCTCTCATCGAAAGTCTCCTGGAAAAGGTAGCATTCTCCAGGCTCGTGCTTCTCACCGCTACCCGGGATCTGGAGCACTCGGGGGCGATGGTCCTGAAGTCAGTGATTCGTGAGCATTCCTTGTTTAGTCATGGCCTCCCCTGACACGGCAATAAACGAGGCTGGGAAATCCCAATTGGAAAATCAGAAGGCTAGATATGGTTTGATGGTGCCGTACCCAGGTGGCAACTCTTCGTCCAATAGCACGATTACAGTTTGGCGCCGTCTTTTCATCTTGAAAATGGCGAAGTTCGCGGTGACTAACCTGTAGGGTCTCGCATCCAATTTGTGCTGCTTATCTGTCTCTTATTGACGATGACTAAATTTTGGTTTTTCAAAGAAAAAATCATTATGGGAGTTCTGGTTTGCGTATAGGCAGCGAAAACATTGGCAAAAGCGGTGCCGCGGTGCTGACGGTGGCAGCTGTTGGTGCGATTGGCCTTGCCTTTCATGGATATGGTCATGGGATTTCACCTGGCGGTGCGTCGTTGTCAGTGGGCTCGGCTTCACCAGCGCCAACATCAACAACATCATCAAATTCCACCTCAGCTTCGAGCACCACGTCAACGGTTGCGAAAGGAGGGTCCTCTTCACAGAATTCGACCACATCCACCACGGCGCCAAAGCTCGGACCTCTGCTTTCATCAACCCAGTACGCGAGCGTGGCCTACCGAGTCTATCCAGGGCCTGAAAGCGCGCAGGCAAAGACCGCAACCGCTGGATTCAACATTTCGGTGAAGGTGTCTGGAAACAATGAGATCGTGTCAGTGTCAGTCCCCGGATCATCCTCGGCGCCACAAACATCGACGTTCCAGAAAGGTGATTCAGTATATTTCGTGGAGACGAGTCTCGGTGATGACTCAGGAAGCAGCGATTACAGTATGGGCGATGACGGGATCATAGTGACAAATTCTCAGGGAAGGATTATTGAGTAGTGATGCCTAGGTGGCTAAAAACAAAGTTCATCGAACCAATAGCCAGGGTGGCAAATTGATGAGCACCGCTCAGGAAGATAAGAAAATTGCTGGTCCCAGCACTGTAATCCATCCGGGCACAAAACAAGTTAACCGTGGCTCCTTGGGATCGACCCAAATCGGTTCGGTTGAAGGCGCCTTTGAAGCGTTGGGACCTTGGGTCACCACGATCGGCCGGATAATCCTAGGTTTGGTATTGGCTTGGTTTGGCTATCATGAACTCGTGGTACCGAAGCTCTGGACGGGCTATGTGCCATTCGTCTCCTCAACTTCGCAGATCTCGCAAGTACTTGTTCTCATTCACGGTGTAATTCTAAGCATCCTCGCGGTGGGATTGATCGTGGGAGTACTCCCTCGCACGTTTGCCGGAATCGCAGCTCTCACCATGCTCGAAATTGTGATAAGCCTCACGATTACCGCTGGTCTGTCAGATCTGGTCCTGCGCGACATTGGCGTGTTAGGCCTGGCTCTCTCTGTCATGGCCAGCCGTCATGAACGGCTGGTATTGCAGACCTGAGAAGTTCTCGACGGCGTGAGGCTGACTAATTCAGTGGGTTAAGAGACCGCTGTGTGTAAAGCAGTCTCTTTTATTGTGTTATCCCCGAGAGCGGTGCAAAATATTCGCTCACATTTAGGGATGGTCCAACAAAATCCTGTTCCTTGAGATATTGTCCGAAGGTTTCGAGGACGTGGCGGTTTTCGGTAAAGCCGTATGGCCAGGGGTCTCCTCCAAAGGTGTCATCGACCTCCTCCAGATCTGCAAATAGCCAAGGGAGTGTGTACTTAATTGTTCCGGTAAAGTGCATTTGCTTAAGGCAAATCCGCTTTGATTCCAAGAAAGCCTTGTATAGGCTTTCTGCCACCCATGGGTGTCGGCGGTAGATCTCAGATCGGATCACAATGGTGTGCATGATCGGAAATATACCGGTCCGCACGAAGTATTCCTTTTCGATCTCCCTGTAGTTGGGGAACAGTCTTGCGAGGCCTATTGTCTTGTCGACTGACGCAGGCTTTCTGGCTCCAATGACGGCGTCAAGGTTGCCTGCGGCCAACTGATCATTCAGGCACTGCCCTTCGGGCAGCATTTCCGGCCGGTATCCCGTCATTTCTTTGCGCGAAGCATACTCCTCCTGCGAAAGGGGGATGTCGACTCCGCCTTCGCGCCAGCGTATGGCTCGAATATCGACGTCGTATTCATGCATGAGGATGCCTCTTATCCACACGGCCGCAGTCTGCCAATACTCCGGAACGCCTACGCGCCTACCTTCCAAATCCTTGGGCTTCCTGATGGTGTCCCTAACAAAAATGAAGCCGTGACGGAATACTCTGGATGGGAATACCGGAATCGCAATGAATTCCGTGTTGCCTTCTGCGCGCATTTGAAGATATGCCGAAAGGGACATCTCCGAAGCATCGAAAGACTTAAGGTCGATCATTCTCGAAAATATCTCAGGAGGGGACTGAATCGGTATGTAGGTCAGGTCGATCCCTTCCGGCTTGATCAGCCCCGTCCTCAAGGATTCAGTACGATCGTACGGACCACACGCCAAAGTCAGCTTCAGATCACCCATTCATGGAAGTGTAGTCCCTGGATTCCTGATACTGTCTGGGTTCGGCTCCCTTGGCGGCCACTTGGTTTGACTGCATACGGGGCCGCGGCCCTAAGGCTAGAAGATGAAGGTGAGATTGTAAATTGGGTATTCGCGATTTAGCAAGTCGCAGCATTTTGACTTTATCCGCCAATCCGTTCCATTGAGTACGAGCTGGTAACGGCAGCGAGCATGAAGGCTGCGGGGAGTTGCCAGACCGACCTGAAATGGATTACCAGGACGTAATTCATGAACCGTCTGATTGCATGCGACGCTGAGTTCATTGGGACTGCTCCAACCAAGGACTTCGACGTTTGTTACCTCGTGTTGTGTCCGTGATTTCGGCAGTTGAGCATAGGCTAGGGTGTGGGTTAGCCGGTAGACTCTCTCTTCGATTCGAGCGCGCGAGTCACGAATGATTGCTGGCTCGGGTGGAGGGCCGTCCTTAATGGGCAGGATATATTCTCCATCGTCTGTGAACAGAGTAAGCCACGCGTCCAGCAACTGTTCATCCAGAAGACGGGCTTCTTTATAGAGGAATGACTTGACGCTCATAAGTGTCAAGATCTCAGCAGGAATTTCGAAAGGATTCACCGAGCCACCTTTGGCGAGTTGCCGTTTACCTGCATAAGCCGAAGCCATTCGCGATACAGTGATCTCTGCGGCGTCTCATCGGTTGAGTGTCCAATCGTCTCACCCAGTTCATTCATCGACTCGCGGTGGATTCCGCGGGAAAATTCCAGCCAAGGGTTTCCAATTGCCGATGCGCCAGTCTGTGCGCAGACGAAGACTTCGATGTCGTCTGGAGCTCCAAAGCCCGAAGGTCCGAAGAATCGCTCATGCTCCGACAGGCGCTCGGCGTTAAGTTGATCATCGACGCCCATAAGATAGGTCGGGTATGCGTCAATGTAACTCTTGTCAGGTCTAACCGGGTGTATCACACGGATGTGCGACTCGAATAGGAAGAGGTTCGGGAAGATGAAGATGTTTCTCTGCATCAGAATGTCATTTGCACGTTCCGAACCGTAAGACGTTTCAAGTTGCGTACAGTATGAGGAGTTGCTTCTATAGGGAAACGCTCCTATCATGCCGTCTTTCCGTTCAAGTACGCCGTCTCCATGGGAAAGCCCTTTTGCGAAATTGTGTGACCCTAAGGTATTACGTGTTTTTCTTGTGTCATCGGCTTCGCGTTCACCAGACCGCTCTAGCAGGTCGACAAAAGATTCATGAACGTAGTTGCCGTGGTAGCCGTCGACGCCGTTTTCGGCCTGCAGCTTCCAGTTGCCCGGAAATTCATAGCGGTGAATACCCTCGGGAAGAGCCACCTTCCCGGTTGGTGAGCGGTCGCACCACAAGTCGATATATCTTCGCACTGAGCTGATCCGCTCCAGTAGAGGGGCTGCACTGGGGTCGAGATTCGCGAAGACTAGTCCACGGTAGCTTTCAGCGCGCGGAACCTCTTCCAGCTTCAGATCCCACGCAAGGAAGTCGTCAGGATAGCCGCTGCGCTGGGCAACCCCAATCAATTGGCCATCGTTTCCGTATACCCAGCCGTGATACGGGCATCTGAATTTTTCGGCGTGGCCCCGTTCCTCTCTGCAGACAACTGACCCTCTGTGTGCGCAACGGTTGAACAGCACGTGCACCCTATTGTCAGCGGCTCGGCAGACGATAACCGGTTGCGTGCCAATATTGGTGGTCACATAATCGCCGGGCAGCGGAATCATGTCTTCGTGAGATACGAAGATCCAGCTATGGCCGAAGACGTGTTTTAGCTCGCGATCAAAAATTTGTTGGTCTGTATAAACGGAACTGTGTATACGAAAGCGACCCGCCCCATCTCGCACAAGATCGAATTTGCAGAAGTCGTTTATTTCCCTCTCATTGGCTGGTGCATGTTCACCAGCAATCTGGCTTGGCGACATAGCTGGTTTTCTCCTTGCCCCCTTGGTTGAAGCCGCTGATACAGATTGGCCAATTGCTGTGTCGGCTGGTTGCACGGCGTTATTTGTTTATAACGATGGTAGCTGCCCGGGAGAAGAGACTTTCGGTTCAAGGTCGGCAATATGTGTAGTTAGTGCGTGTGGTGATCCGATTTGACCATATTCAATTGTTGTGGTCGTGGACAAAGGAGGTGGACGCAGAATTTGCAAGATTTGTTAGGTTGGATTGTTCAGCTGATTTCGCAGATGCTGTACCTCTGCTTCAAGCTCCAGAAGTCTGCGAATCCCTGCTAGCGTCAGCCCTTCGGAAGCGAGACTTATCACTTTTTGTACCGTGTGAATCTGATTTTGACTGTATCGCCGCTGCCCACCCACTGAACGTGTCGGCTGGACGACTGCTTCATTGTCCAAGCGTCGTAGAAATGCTGGCTGAACATTCAGCAGTTCTGCGACTTGGCCTACCGAATATATAGCTAGGTGTTCGTCATGGAAAGGAAAACTACTGTCGACCAACTGCATCACACCCCATTCGAAGTTGATTCCATTTATTCTGCCAAAGAAGGCCCCTCCCTACAGGGAAGGGCCTTCGGAAAATAGTAGCTATGCACTTATTGGTGTGCGCTTCTTGTTGCCTCCTGCACTGATGTGAACCTTGCGAGGTTTGGAAGTCTCAGCTACAGGAATCTTCACTTTTAGTACACCATCGACGTACTCCGCCTCGATGTGGTCGGTATCAAGTGTCTCGCCAAGAAATAGTTGTCTCGTAAAGGTACCGTATAGGCGCTCACTGGAGATAATTTCGACATCTTTGTCACCAGTTTCCACACGAGGCCTTTCTGCATGTACGCTGAGCATATTCTTCTCTACCGTGATGTCGATAGATTCTGGATTGACACCAGGCAGATCGAATTCGGCAATGAAATAGTCACCTTCACGATATGCGTCAAGCGGCATGGCAGATGGTCGAACAGCGTTTTCCCAAAGTTGTTGGGTCAATCGGTCAAGATCACGAAACGGATCAGTTCGCATAAGCATCATGTTGACCTCCTTTCGAAAAGTTACATTATATGCATATAGAGTTACATATAATCTATAACTCTAGAGGTAACTATGCTACACAAATAGAGATATATTTTCAAGATTTTAAGAGCAATTCGAGGTTATACAGCAAAAATTTTTGACTTTGCAATGGCGATTTCGTTCTTGTTGGATATTGTCAAAGAGCTGGTAACACGGTTGGACGAGCTGGCTAATTGATGCGCGGCTGTTGGTCGATACGGGAAATGCCCCAGATGGCTTGATTCGCCATGGCAGGCGTATTGTGAATTGAGATCTCGCCCTGCCGAGTCCGAGTGGTGGGTGACAGTTGAATCACCTGGGAATCTTCGGTCTTGGAGCTTATGATGGCATCAATGATGGAAATACCGCTGGTTTGGGTGGTATCGTCGATAGGAAAAAGGGATATCGGGAGCTCT
The DNA here is from genome assembly GCA_021777475.1 of Actinomycetes bacterium. Lineage (GTDB taxonomy): Bacteria > Actinomycetota > Acidimicrobiia > Acidimicrobiales > Acidimicrobiaceae > SCQM01. The sequence continues at coordinate 16,136 of JAJYDM010000021.1, forward strand.
GCAAAGGGCTGAGAGGATGCCGACGGCGTCGACCGTGTTTACCTGATCCGGGTAATGCCGGCGGAGGGAGAAATGATGAGTACTGCAATCAAGAAGGTCTATTTAAAAACTGCTCAGAGGGGTTTGGACGTACCATTCAAAGAAGTCCTTCTAACTGAGCAGGATTTGAAGGGTGAATTCGTTAAGTTTCACCTTTATGACACTTCTGGTCCAGATGGTGACCCAAAGAGCGGATTAACGCCCCTTCGGTCTCAGTGGATTTTGGATCGGGGAGATGTCGAAGAGCTGAGAACCGATTCAATGGAGATCCCGTTCGGCAAAAAGTCTCAAGATTTGGGTTCGGCCATTCTGACCCACAAAGTGTTGCAGCCCAAGCTGGGTCACCGTCCAACCCAGTTGGAGTATGCCCGTCAGGGAATTATCACTCCGGAAATGGAGTTCGTCGCGTTGAGGGAGGGCGTTGAACCCGAGTTCGTGGCCACTGAAATTCGTGAAGGTCGCGCAATTCTGCCCTCCAACATAAACCATCCCGAGACTGAGCCAATGATAATTGGGCGTAACTTCTTGGTGAAAGTCAATGCCAACATCGGTAACTCAGTGGTCTTTTCCGGTGTTGATGAGGAGGTAACAAAGCTGCACCAGGCTATTCGCCATGGGGCCGATACGGTGATGGATCTTTCGACAGGCAAGGATATTGCCGTTATTCGGGAGGCCATAATCAGGAACTCACCTGTTCCGGTTGGGACTGTCCCAATCTACGAGGCACTTGAGAAAGTGGGTGGCGTAGCCGAGGATCTTACCTGGGATGCCTTTGCTGAGACCATGATTTCCCAGGCAGAACAAGGCGTGGATTACATGACGATTCATGCCGGCCTGTTGCTCGAGTACATCCCATTGACAATTCCACGTGTCACTGGAATCGTTAGCCGCGGTGGCTCAATTCTTGCGACTTGGTGTCTTGCACATCACAAGGAAAACTTTCTATATGAGCATTTTGACGAAGTATGTGACATATTGGCTGCGTATGACATTTCGATCTCTCTCGGGGACGGGCTTAGGCCGGGTTCGATTGCAGATGCAAATGACAAAGCTCAATTTTCAGAGTTGAAAACTCTTGGCGAACTTACCATCAGGGCGAAGGCAAAAGGTGTGCAGGTGATGGTCGAAGGACCTGGTCATGTGCCGTTGCACAAGATTAAAGAGAATGTCGAGCTTCAGCAGGTTGTTTGCGAAGATGCGCCATTCTATACTCTTGGACCACTCACCACGGACATTGCGCCTGGTTACGATCATATCACCTCTGCGATTGGCGCTGCCATGATTGCCGGCTATGGGACGGCGATGCTATGTTACGTTACTCCCAAGGAACACCTCGGGCTGCCAAACCTGGAAGATGTAAAGCAGGGGATGATTGCCTACAAGATTGCCGCACACGCTGGCGACATAGCCAAGGGCCACCCAATGGCGTCCAAGTGGGATGACGCACTTTCCAGGGCACGATTCGATTTTCGTTGGGAAGACCAATTCAACCTGGCTTTGGACCCTGAAACCGCAAGGAGCTTCCACGACGACACCCTTCCGGCACCTGCCTCGAAGAAGGCCCACTTCTGTTCAATGTGCGGACCAAAGTTCTGTTCGATGGCACTTTCTCAGAAGTTGAAGAAGTCCTGGGATGAGGAGGTGGTCGCCGGGATGGACCAGAAGTCCAAAGAGTTTGAACAGCTCGGTGGCTCCATCTACGTCGCGATCTCGGCAAGGGAGTAGTCTGGTTCGGCGGGTGGCAGCCTTCAATGGCAGTCTCCCGCCGATTCCGTTTATGTTCACACAATTTGGCACCAGCGTCCGGCGATGAATTTAACCGGTCTCCGGATCCGGCATTTCGAACTCTTAGGACTCCTGATTCGGCTCAAGAACTGCAACAAGTTCAATCTTCTCTGCGTCGACTTCTGTGAGAGAGTAGTCTGCCACTACTCCGGCATCGCAAAGATCCTGGAGTCCTGCCCTTATCGTCTCTAAATCCGATCCTGATCCACGGAGCTCGAGGTGGGCTACCCTGGTCTTCATGGACCTCTTCGCTTCAGACTTCAGTCTTCTGATTCCCGCCAGTAGCCCTGAAATATTCTCAAGTAGATCTTGGTCGGCGTCAGTCAATGAAACTTCGTTGACACCAAATAGTTTCTTGGCACAGTCTCTAACTTCTTTCTCCAGATCTTCGGAATCTGGCCACCGAGTGAGGTGTACCGAGTCGGTATTGAACCAGGACCAGACTTCTTCGGAGACAAATGGCAAAAATGGCGCAAATAGACGCAGCATGATACGAGTTGCGGCCACGAGCGAAACCCGGGCCGACACAGTGTCTTGGCTCAGGACCGTGCCCTGTGTTCCAATTCCCTGCCTTTCTTCACCGTATGCGCGAAGTTTGACAAGCTCAAGATAGTTGTCGCAGAAGTCCCAAAAGAACCTTTCGCATATTTCCAGGGCCTTGGTGTGATCGTAGGATTCAAGTGCCGCGGATGCCTCTTTGGTAACCTCCCGCAATCGGGCAAACATGGAAGCGTCTAGTGGGACAATTGTGACATGGCTTTCGGAATTGAATCCGTGGGGATGATCGCTGCCAGCCATCCCGAGGGCGAATTTGGAGGCGTTCAGGATCTTGATGGCCATTCGTCTTCCGATTTTCATCTGACCTTCGTCTGCCGCCGTGTCCACTCCGGGTCGCCCGCTTGCGGCCCAATAGCGCAGCGCATCGGCGCCATGCTTTTCTAAAAGTGGCATTGGCGTTACAACATTGCCTTTGGACTTTGACATCTTCTTGCGATCGGGGTCGAGAACAAAACCTGAGATCACGGCGTTCTTCCATGGCAAAACGCCATGTTCGAGTGCCGATCTAAGCACCGTGTAGAAGAGCCACGTTCGAATGATGTCTTGACCTTGAGGCCGCAAATCCATGGGGAACAGCGAGTTGAACATCGAGTCATCGTCCAGCCAGGATGTGGCGATCTGCGGCGTTAAGGATGACGTTGCCCAGGTATCCATGACATCGGGATCACCGACGAAACCTCCTGGTTGATTCCTCCGGTCCTCAGTGAAGCCCATGGGAACATCCTGAGAAGGGTCTATCGGAAGCTGGTCGAGACCTGGAAAGATGGGAGTCGCAAAGTCGATCTCGCCGCGGGAATCCAGCCTATACCAGACGGGTATCGGGATTCCAAAGAATCTTTGTCTTGAGACATTCCAGTCGGTGTTGAGCCCTTCAACCCAGTTTTCATAGCGCAGTCGCATATGCTGTGGAACCCAGTTAAGCTGTCGTCCCAGGGAGATGAGCTCCTCTTTGTGATCCAGAGTTCTTATGAACCATTGTCTCGAGGCGACCACCTCCAGCGGTTTGTCGCCCTTCTCGTAGAACTTGACTGGATGCGTTATCATTTTTGGTTGCTCCACCAAATGACCCTGGTCCTCCAAAAGGGTTACGATGACTTCTCTCGCCCTTCGAACCGATTTTCCCGCAATCTGGCCGTAGTTAATTTTGGCCAGTTCTACGTTCCGGGATTCCCATCCGGCTGATCCCCAGACAGGATCTAGGAGCCGTCCGTCGCGCCCCATAATTAGGCGTAGGTCAAGATCGAGGTCCTTCCACCAGGTCACATCGGTGAGATCGCCGAAGGTACAGACCATCGCAATTCCGGAGCCTTTTTCCGGTTCTGCGAGGTCGTGTGCCATGACTGGAATCCTCGTGCCAAAGAGTGGAGAGTACACGAAAGTACCAAATAGTTTCTTGTACCTCTCGTCTTTGGGATTTGCTACCAAGGCAACCACCGCAGGAATGAGCTCGGGCCTGGTGGTTTCAATGACGATCTCTGAGTTGTCTTCTTCCTTGTAGAAACGGACCTTGTGGAACGAACCTTCGATTTCCCGGTCTTCCAACTCCGCTTGTGAAACTGCGGTTGCAAAATCGACGTCCCAAAGGGTCGGGGCCTCGGAGCTGTAAACCTCTCCCTTTTCGACCAGTTTCAAAAAGGCAGCTTGGCTGACCTTCTGGGCACGGTTACCGACCGTCGTGTATGTCAGATCCCAATCAACCGACAACCCAAGGTGGCGCCAGAGATCTTCGAAAGCCTTTTCGTCTTCGGCGGTCAGATCAATGCAGAGTTCAATAAAGTTTCTCCTGGATACAGCAGTCTGGTCTTTGCCGGGATTGGACGAAACATGGAAATTGGGGTCGTACGCGAGAGTTGGATCGCAGCGTACTCCGTAGTAGTTTTGGACCCTTCGTTCCGTAGGGACACCATTGTCGTCCCAACCGATTGGATAGAATACGTTGAATCCCTGCATGCGCTTGTAACGCGCAATTACGTCAGTGTGAGTGTATGACAAGACATGGCCGATATGAAGGGAACCACTTACCGTGGGCGGAGGGGTATCGATGGAGTAGATTTTCTCTCTGTAAGTGCCGGAATGGTACTTGTACGTACCATGTTCCTGCCATTTTGTTAGCCATTTTTCTTCTAATCCATCAAGTGATGGCTTTTCGGGGACTGAATTACTCATCTGTCCGGTACCGTACCTTTTGTGCTTCGTCTTTTTGATACTGCAATCGGGGACCTCGTTGAGGTTGTCCCTATGGCTCCTGGCCAGTTCTCAATGTACGTCTGTGGACCAACAGTATATGATCTAGCTCATCTTGGGCACGGCCGATATGCATTGGTCTTTGACGTTCTGCGTAGATACTTGGAATGGCGTGGCCTAAAAGTCAGACACGTCTCAAATATCACAGATGTTGACGATAAGATCTTAGATAGGGCTGAGGCCGAACACCGTTCTCCATCAGAGGTCGCAGAGGAATTTGAGGAGAAATGGTTCTCAACTATGGACCGATTGGGAGTCCTGAGGCCTAGTTACACTCCACACGCCACCGAATATGTGGATAAGATGATCAGTCTTGTCGAATCTTTGTTGAAAGTCGATGCCGCTTATATAGGTGAAGATGGTGTCTACTTCGATACCAGCAAGGTTTCCGACTATGGGCTTCTCGCCCGCCAGAGTCTGGATTCGCTCAAGGCCGGCGCCAGGGTGGCAGGGAAGGACTTCAAGCGGTCTCCAGTCGATTTCGTTCTTTGGAAGTTCTTTGACCGGTCGTCATGGACATGGGATTCTCCCTGGGGACCCGGAAGACCTGGGTGGCATACCGAGTGTGTGGTGATGTCCGTAGATCTTCTTGGAGAAGAGTTTGATCTCCATGGAGGTGGACTCGACCTTTCATTCCCGCATCATGAAAACGAGCGCGCCCAGGCGTGCGTGGTGCACTACAAGTTCTCGCGCCACTGGGTCCACAACGGTTTTGTCATGGTTGGAAGCGAGAAGATGTCAAAATCCTTGGGAAATTTTACAACCCTCGATGACCTGTTGCGGAGTACCGACCCCAGGGCATATCGGCTTTTAGTGCTGCAATCGCACTACCGCTCGCCACTCGATGTCAATCCCCAAACGGTTGCCGAGGCATCAAGGGCTTTGGTGCGTCTCGACTCAACCTATCAACGAGTGGTGGAGAGCGGAATAGATCTGGCAACTGGCGGCCTCGACAAAGCGGAGGTGGACCGTTTTGTCGAGGCGATGGACAATGATCTTGATACACCAACTGCGTCAGCGAGACTGTTCGAACTCCGGTCAAGAGTTAACCAACTTTTAGACGACGGGAAACTGAGTGAAGCGGGCACAGCTTGTGTCACCATGGAACACCTGTTTAGTTCTTTAGGGCTTTTCCTGTCAGTTCCGGAGAGTTCAGAGTTGCCGACGCACGTCAGGGACCTTGTGGAACAAAGAGAAGTTGCTCGGATGGAGAAGAACTTCGCGCTGTCAGACCGTATAAGGAATGACCTCCTTGCTCTCGGCTACGCCCTCGAGGACACCTCGCTCGGACAGAAGGTGAGGCGAATCTAGGCTTGATGTCAAGTAAGCGAGGGAGTTGAAATCTAAAAAGCGGCGGTCGTAATTTGGAGTAGTTTTGAGTGACTCACTAGTTACAAAATCGGTATAACTGCCTGTCTTGGCCCTAGCAATTAAGCAGTTTCAGACGAACAGACATCAGATAATTAAAGGTGTCTAGCTGGGCAATGTCGTTGCGAACTTGCTTGCAATCCGTACAAATGGCTGCAGATGACCTCATTTAAAAAATAATTGTGGCTAATGGTATTGCGCAGGTGCTAACGTAGCAATCTAAGAAGGGGTAGCCGACCCATCTGAACGTTGTCGTAAAAGACTCTTTTCGTGTGATCTTGGAGATTCCCTTCTTGCCTGTAGTTGCTTTTTTAGAAGGGAGATCGCCACAGTGGCGACCGGTACAGTTAAGTGGTTCAACTCCGAGAAGGGCTTCGGCTTTATTTCTCAGGATAATGGTGCAGACGTATTTGTTCATTTTAGTGCTATTCAAATGAATGGTTACAGAGTTTTGGAAGAGGGTCAGGTTGTAGAGTTCGAGGTCCAGGAGGGCCCGAAGGGACTGCAAGCTGTTGACGTTCGAGTTTCGTAACTTTCAAGTTTTTCTGTAAAGCGTTCCGGCAAACTGTAAGAGTTGAACTAAGAGCGCTTCGTTCTTAGTTCAACGAACTAATTGACCTATTACTTACTGATTGGTAACATGTGTAGGCAATCCAGGTTGAGAGGAAGTTTTGCATGGAAGAGTTTTCGCTGCAGCTCAACGAAGATCAGCTAGGCATTCAGCAATGGGTGCATGATTTTGCTGAAAGGGTAATTAGACCTGCTGCTTCTGAATGGGATGAGCGTGAGGAGACTCCTTGGCCCATCATTCAAGAAGCAGCCAAAATTGGTTTGTATTCCTTCGACTTCATTGCCAATGGCTACGCTGATCCGACTGGTCTCACCCTCGCGCTAGTGAATGAGGAGATGGCTTGGGGTGATGCTGGAATTACGCTTGCCATTTTTGGTTCGATCCTTGCGGTCGTGGGAATAATGGCGAACGGAACGAACGAACAGATCGGCGAGTGGGTACCACAGTGCTTCGGATCTCCAGAAAAGCCTCAGCTTGCTGCCTTTGCCGTCAGTGAACCTGATGCCGGATCTGACGTTTCGTCATTGCGCACACGGGCCGTGTATGATTCCGCATCCGACACATGGACACTCGACGGCACCAAGACGTGGATAACGAACGGCGGAATCGCTGATGTTCACGTTGTGGTGGCTAGTGTGGAGCCCTTGCTGGGTGCCCGGGGTCAGGCATCATTTGTGATTGGGCCAGGTACCAAGGGTATTTCCATGGGCCAGAAGTTCAAGAAGCTCGGGATCAGGGCGTCTCACACGGCTGAAGTGGTCCTCGAGAACTGCAAGATTCCTGGCTCAGCTCTTCTTGGCGGCAAGGAAGCTCTTGATGAACGCTTGGCAATGGCCAAGGAGGGTCGCAAGTCCCAGTCCCAAGCGGCGATGGCCACATTTGAGGCTTCTAGGCCTATCGTTGGAGCTCAAGCGCTTGGAATTGCCCGTGCCGCATACGAATTTGCACTCGACTATGCAAAACAGCGTTCGCAATTTGGCAGGACCATAATCGAAAATCAGGCTATAGCCTTCAAGCTTGCCGACATGGCAGTGCAAATTGATGCCGCGAGGCTACTCGTGCACAGGGCGGCGTGGATGGCGGCGAAAAAGATTCCTTTTGATGCCGCACAGGGCTCCATGTCCAAGCTTTTTGCGGGCGAGACCGCTGTCAAGGTGACCGAGGAGGCAATTCAGATCCTGGGTGGTTACGGATACGTTCGTGAGTATCCGGTTCAACGGTGGTATAGGGACGCCAAGATATACACCATCTTTGAAGGAACCTCCGAAATTCAGAGGCTGATTATCTCGAGAGCCATTTCGAAGGTCCATATTCGCTGACCGATGTCGGTCATTTCTGACGAACACCACGAAGTCCGGCCCACGCAAGGTCGGTCATTCGTGCTGCCCACAGCCCAGCATCGGTGTCTTCGTACGAGATTGGTTCAAATGGGGGATGGATCGATGGATCAAGTGTCCCAAGCCATCTTCTGACGGTGCCTTCCGCAAGAGAAATCACTCCGAGTGCTACGAATCTCCTTTGGGTCTCATCCAGGTCGGCTTCGATTTTGGACGTGACCAAGTCGGCGATTTCATTTTCAATCTCGACAATCGCTTGGCGGAATTCCGGGTCTCTTCTTGGGCCTGAACCGAATAGGAGTTCGTAACCAGCTCTAGATTCGCAGGCAAAACGAAAGTAAGCCTCAAATCCCAGCTCAACCCGTTGGTGAGGGGACTGGGCTGTTTCGGTTGCATTACGAATGCGACTGCAAAGCTCATCACCGACTTCGGTTATCAGATCAGAGTAGAGTTGTCGTTTCGAAGGGAAGTGCCTGTAGATAACTGGTTTGGTGACACCTGCCGCCGTGCCGATTTCGTCCATTGATGTTGTGTGGTAACTGTTTTTCGAAAAGCACTGGAGTGCATGGCGCATGATCATTCTTCGTCTCTCTGGTCCCGGAAGGCGTGATTGAGGCAAGGAATTTTTTAGCCTGTTGGTTCGCGTGTGACCCGCCTTTTTCTTTGTCACCATGTAGCAAATCTTTCTGAAGACTCTCAAGGCTCTGGACCCTACGGGAAGAGTTTGATTAAAGAGCTTATCGCAGGCATTTTGTTACTCCGTCCAAGAAAGGCACCGTGTGAATACCGCGATTTTTGGCGGTTGGGGACCAGAGCACGGCCGATCAGCAAGAGGCTATGAAGGCAACATACCCATTGTTTTGTCCATTCGTGGCGGCTTGAATTTAGCTATGCTGAAGGAGCTAAGCAAACCTCGCTTGTTCAATAGCAAAGGGTGGGTATCGTGGCTAAGAGTCGAGCACTCATAACTGGTATAACTGGTCAAGACGGTTCATACCTGGCCGAATTTCTTCTTGCTCAAGACTATGAAGTTTTTGGCATGATCCGCCGCTCTTCCACGGTGAACTTCGAGCGAATTACCCATATCCAGGACAAGATCTCTCTTGTCACTGGCGATTTACTTGATGAGGTCTCAATGATTAATGTGCTTAAGCAGACGAGACCTCAGGAAGTTTACAACCTTGCAGCGCAGTCTTTTGTCCAGACTTCATGGTCGCAGCCGGTTTTCACCGGTGAGACCACTGCCCTTGGGGTAACGCGACTTCTAGATGCCATTCGCACCGTCGATCCGGAAATTCGGTTTTATCAGGCGTCCTCTTCGGAGATGTTTGGGAGAGTTCTTGAGGTTCCGCAAAATGAGGCGACTCCATTTTATCCCAGGAGCCCATACGGTGTCGCGAAGGTCTATGGCCACTGGATAACTGTCAATTATCGCGAAAGCCACCAAATGCACGCCATTTCCGGGATCCTGTTCAATCATGAATCGCCGAGGCGTGGCCTTGAATTTGTCACCCGAAAGATTTCCAATGGAGTGGCCAGGATTAAGCTTGGTCTCGAAAGCACTTTGGCACTTGGGAATCTGGAGGCTCAGAGAGACTGGGGATTTGCGGGGGACTATGTAAAAGCGATGTGGCTGATGTTGCAGCAGGACGCTGCAGAGGATTTCGTCATCTCCACAGGGGAGACCCACTCCGTTAGGGAGTTTTGCGAGGTCGCCTTTTCGGTTGTCGGTTTGAACTGGCAAGACCATGTTGTAGTGGACGAGGCGTTCATGCGTCCGGCCGAGGTCGATTTCTTGGTGGGTGATTCTTCAAAGGCGCAAAGGTTGTTGGGATGGAAGGCGGAAGTCGAGTTTCCGGCACTGGTCGAAATGATGGTCCGCCATGACCTCGAGTCGCTGCGCACTTAGGCGTCAAGGGAATGGCGTGCAATCTCGAATAGATTGAATTAGATGCAAACTCTGGTCAGTTTCAGGAATGTAATCGTGTTATCGGGAAACTTCCCGATTTTAACTGGATTGGACTTTGAGGCTGGTCCGGGTGAGGTAGTTCTTGTCAAAGGCCGTAATGGTGCTGGAAAGACGTCCTTTCTTAGGGCTGTGGCAGGTCTGTTGCGAATTACCAGAGGCAGCGCCTCGGTTCTTGGAGTGGACTTGGTGGCAAATCCTGCCGATATCCGGCATCGTGTTGGTCTGTTGGGGCACGAAAGCTTTCTGTACGAGGATCTGACAGCACGGGAAAACGTGGATTTTATTTTGAAGGCGACTCGATCCGACATGTCAAAAGCCGGCTCGTCGCTGAGCAGTGTCGGGCTTACCGGTCGCCTAACGGACCTGAGGGTATCGAAGATGTCTGCCGGCCAAAGGAAGAAAGTGGCGTTGGCTGCTCTCCTGGCGCGGGAGCCAGAGCTGTGGCTTTTGGACGAGCCTTACGCAGCGCTCGATTCATGGACCAGAGAATTCCTCGATTCAGCTCTAAATTCAAGGGTCGCCGTTGGGGCGACAGTGATCCTTGTCTCACACGAGGCTCATCACGGGTCGTTGGTGCCGACACGGGTTGTCGAGATCGGCGGCGGAAAAGTGATAAATGACGTGAGCGGCTCGGATCTTTACCAAGTTGGCCCGCAGGTGACAGCTCAAAAACGGAGCGGTCATGTGGCGTGATGCACTGCTCATTGCCGCGAAGGATCTGAGGATTGAATTCAGGTCTAAAGTGACCTTAAATCTGATCCTTCCCTTCGCGTTCGTGGTTCTGATCATTTTTGCCTTCGCGCTTGACACTTCTCCGGGTACGCTGCAAAAAGTTGCACCTGGCTTGTTTTGGCTCGCGGTACTGTTTTCATCGATCTTCAGCGTTGATCGTGCAGTAGCAATTGAGACCGACGACAACGCCGGAGATGGCCTTCTTGTGTATGGGGTCGACCCAGGTGGTATCTTTCTGGGTAAAGTTGTCTCAGTTTTTGTGCAACTGTTTTTACTTGAGATTTTTCTTCTGCTAGGCGTGGTTATTCTTTACGGACCCAAGATCGGCGGTTGGCTTCTGATGCTGGCCTCCGCATTCTTCGCCACCATCGGCCTTTGCGCGGCAGGGGTTACCTATTCCCAGCTAGCCAGTGGTTCCAGGGCAAAGCAGACTCTGCTGCCGCTTCTTCTTGTGCCAGTGGTGTCGCCCGTATTATTGGCGGCCACCAAAGCTTGGCAGGATGCCTTTGCAGTGACTTCGTCCCTCGGAGATCCCTGGCTCCGACTACTCATAGTTTTTGCCGTCGTCTATCTTGCATTAGGGGCTATTTTTTACAGCAGCATTTTGGAGGGTTGATGGAGTCTAGGGGTTACAGGTGGTCGCGAAGGGCAATCGGAATCGTCTCACTGCTCCTAGTTGCTGCTACCGTGATATTGGGTCTTTGGATAACGCCACCCGACGTGGTGCAAGGCCAGTTGGTCAGACTGATCTACGTTCATCCGCCTGTCGCTTGGGTTGCATATCTTGCCTATGGGGTTACATCAATCGGCAGCATTCTCTATCTCTGGAAACGCACGCGCAATCTCAAGTGGGATCTTCTGGCTGCGGCTTCTGCCGAGGTAGGCGTGGTTTTTACCGGATTGACTTTGATCACCGGCTCCATCTGGGGAAGGCCTGCATGGGGGGTGTGGTGGACCTGGGATGCCAGGTTGACAACCACTGCGCTTCTGTTTGTGCTTTATCTGGGCTACCTTGCCCTTCGCAGAGTGCCTGCTGATAGTCATCAAAGAGCTGTGAGGTCTTCAATTGCCGGGCTCATTGCATTCATCGACGTTCCGATTGTGCATCAATCCGTAGTATGGTGGCGAACCCTGCACCAGGGGGCTACCGTTTTGAACCCTAGTCTCAGCCCTAAGATTCACGGGGAGATGGCGATGACGCTATTGCTAGGATTTATTACTTTCACGTCCGTTTACGCGTGGATGCTCATGCATAGGTATCAGATCGCAATTTTGGAGCAGAAGGTCCTAGACGCTGAACTGGACCAACTCATTGAAGAGCGTCGGCGGGAGCCTGACTCGCAATACGGAGAAGCAAGGCCTGCAAACGACGTTGGCAATATCGACCAACCTTCCAAGGTTTAAGTAGAGGTTTGGAGGAACACTGATGAATGGTTATGTACTGGCTGGATATTTGGCAGTTCTAGGTGTGTTGGCCGGCTATTCGGCCTTGCTGGTGGGTAGGTCTAGAAGATTGAAAAAAGGTATACTGCCG
>JAJYDM010000022.1 GCA_021777475.1 Actinomycetes bacterium
TCCACTGGGGTAGCATTGGTCGGGGTAAGCAGTGAAGTCTCCTGTTGCCCCGCTGATGGTGAACGTCGCGCTTACCGTCTTGTTCAGGTCATTGCCCAGCAAGGGCGAATTACCCTTGGTGTTGAGCAGCAGCGCTGTGTCGGGCTGGTTCGTGAAGTTGAATGCTGCCACACCATCCGCTATTGGTGCCACTTGGGCCATCGAGAGCGCCATGCCCGACGGGTTGTAGTAGCCCAACTTCCACCCCGACGCGCCCGGTCCATTGGGTGCCGCCTCGGCCACCGCCGGAGTAAGAAGTACTACGGCAAAGACGATGACCGCACCTAAGGTGCTGATTCTCTTCATGTGAAACCTCCACTGTCACGCGGGGATCACGGGTTTCGCCATTAGTTCGTCGCAGGCCAGTGGCGACCAGAAAATGCCCACGAGGCAGCAACTCGATCCCCCCAGGAAAATCTTCCCGGTGTGCCGATCATACAACTGACCTCTGATACCCGCAAGGGTTGTGTAGCGAATCTTGTGCAAGTTCCATCTGCTGAAGTCTCGGTAGGTGGTGGCCATGATATCTAGGTATTTTAAATTGTTGGATACTCAGACCGCAAAGGAGTATCAAATGGCCATCAGCAGTGAGACTAGATCACTTGGCGCTTACAGAGTGAAGATTTTGTCCAAAGATCCCGGTCCGTTGAAGAGCGATGTGGGAATCTTGGGTATTGGACCCGTGATACTCGTACTTTCCAGTTAGAGCGTTCTTCCCAGCCGATACTCTCAGCTTCCACACTCAAGGTCTGATTTCCTTCTTGTGGCCGGTCAGGAGAATAATTATGTTTTTTCTAGATCCTAGCGTCAATTTGTCGAGCAAATATAGCCTCTGAAGTGCGCGCTCGGAGGGATTCGAACCCCCGACCTTCTGATCCGTAGTCAGATGCTCTAATCCGCTGAGCTACGAGCGCTTTGGCCGACATTCCAATTTAGCGGCAGTTGCATGCAGTCCCGCTAGGAAACTGCAATGGGCCTGTCACTGATTGTCAATGGGCATGGCAAATCGGAACTTCCCATTAGATATTCATCAACCGCCTTGGAAACAGAACGCCCTTCAGCTATTGCCCAGACAATCAGGCTCTGGCCTCGTCGCGCGTCACCTGCGGCAAAGATCTTTGGGTTGTTGGTTACCCAATTGTCATTGGTGGCTATGTTGCCCCTGACGTCCGTTTCAATGCCCAGTTGGTCAAGCACTCCTTCCCTTTCTGGCCCAACGAAACCCATTGCCAAGAAAACCAGGTCGCACTCAATTTCAAATTCACTTCCGTCGATTTTCTTGAAGTTCGGACGGCCATTCTCTAAGACAGTCTCGACTTTGTGGACAAGTATTGCACGCAGAGTTCCATCAGGGTTGCCCATGAATCTCTCGGTGTTGATTGAGAACTCCCTGACGCCACCTTCTTCGTGGGCCGATGAGACCCTGTAAATGAGTGGCCACGTTGGCCATGGAGTGGATGGGTCTCGGTCCTCCGGAGGCTTTGGCATGATTTCCAATTGCGTCACAGTTTCGGCACCCTGTCTGTGGGCGGTTCCAAGGCAGTCGGCGCCAGTGTCACCACCACCGATGATCACGACCTTTTTGCCCTCGGACGAAATTGAAGGGGTGGCAATGTCGCCCTCTTGAACTCTGTTGGCTACGGGCAGATACTCAAGTGCCTGGTAGATGCCCTGGAGTTCTCTGCCGGGAGCAGGAAGGTCTCTTGGAATAGTCGATCCGATTGCAAGAACGACAGCATCGTGATCGTCCAGAACTTTTTGTCCATCATGAGTCTTGCCGATCTCCGCATTGGTGACGAAGGTCGTACCTTCTTCCCGCATCTGGGCGAGGCGCCGGTCAAGCACGGCCTTTTCCAGCTTGAATTCAGGAATTCCATACCGCAACAATCCACCGATGCGGTCGGCCCTTTCGAATACAGTCACCTCATGGCCAGCTCGTGTGAGCTGCTGAGCTGCTGCAAGTCCGGCCGGGCCGGATCCTACAACCGCCACCTTCTTGCCGGTTTTTAAATGTGAACGCACAGGCGTTACCCACCCCTCATCAAAGGCTTTGTCCACAAGGTATTGCTCCACAGTCTTAATAGCGACAGGGTCTGCCGTGATACCGAGCACACAAGCAGTCTCGCAAGGGGCAGGACACAGTCTTCCGGTGAAGTCGGGAAAGTTGTTGGTGGAATGCAATCTGTCAATTGCCTCACGCCAATTTGAGCGGTATGCGAAGTCGTTCCATTCTGGAATAAGGTTGCCCAAAGGGCAACCCCTGTGGCAGAAGGGGATACCGCAGTCCATACACCTTGCGGCCTGGGTCACCAGGGATTCTTCAGGAAATGGGCTATAGACCTCTTTCCAGTCGTGAATCCGTAACTCGACCGGTCTGCGCGTCGGAGTGGAACGTGAGTATTTCAGAAATCCCTTGGGGTCAGCCATCTCTATCTTCGAACCTTTTCTTTTCCTAAACTTCCTTATCAGGAGTAAACACCACTGTTTCCGTGCTGCCCTGAGCTTTGGCGGCCTCTTTTGCCATGATCACACGCTTGTAATCACGTGGGAAGACCTTGACGAATCTGTTGACCTCAGTGTTGAAATTGGCCAGGATTTTCTCTGCCACTGTGGAACTTGTGTAAAGGGCGTGTTGAGTCAACGTGTTTGCCAGCCACTCGCGGTCTTCAAGTTCCAGTGGATCCAGATCGACCATCTCAGTGTTCACCAGCTTCCCAAAGCTGTGGTGGGGGTCGTAAACGTATGCTTCACCGCCAGACATTCCAGCCCCAAAGTTCCGTCCTGTCGGGCCTAAAACCACGATCCGCCCTCCGGTCATGTACTCGCAACCATGGTCTCCGATTCCTTCAACCACGGCTATCGCGCCGGAGTTTCGTACCGCGAACCGTTCACCGACCACTCCGCGAATGAACGCCGAACCCGAAGTGGCGCCATAGAGGATTACGTTACCGGCGATAATGTTTTGTTCCGCAACAAATGTGGACCTAGGGTCCGGCTTGACGATTATCTTTCCTCCGGATAGCCCCTTACCCAGGTAGTCATTGGAGTCGCCCACCAGTTCCAAGGTGATGCCGTTCGGAACGAACGCCCCAAAGCTCTGGCCAGCGGAGCCTGTAAATGTGAGCCAAATGGTGTCCTCCGCGAGGCCGGCTCCACCGTGCAATCTTGTTAACTCTGAACCGAGCATTGTGCCAACGGTTCGGTTGACGTTTCTAATCGGGAATGCTGCCCTCACTTTTGCGTTCTCGCGTAGTGCCGGACGGCAGGCATCGATCAGGTCGTTGTCTAACGCCTTTTCCAAACCGTGGTTCTGCTTCGATGTGGCCGTGAGCGACTGGCCCTCCTCTATTTCGGGCATTTCAAATAGTGGTGAGAGGTCAAGACCCGAAGCCTTCCAGTGTGCGATGGCCGACTTGGATTCGATCAGCTCCACATGCCCGATGGCTTCCTCAAGTGTCCTGAAGCCGAGCTGCGAAAGGTACTGGCGCACCTCTTCAGCAATGTATTCGAAGAAAGTCACCACGAATTCGGGTTTGCCGGAGAAGCGCTTTCTCAGTTCAGGATTTTGTGTGGCGATGCCAGCCGGACAGGTGTCCAGATGGCAGACTCTCATCATGATGCAGCCCGATACAACGAGCGGTGCGGTTGCGAAGCCAAACTCCTCCGCACCGAGCAGCGCGGCAATGATGACATCTCGGCCGGTCTTGAGCTGTCCGTCAACCTGTACCACTATCCGATCACGGAGCTTGTTCGCCAGAAGGGTTTGCTGGGTTTCAGCCAGCCCTAGTTCCCATGGTATTCCGGCATGTTTCAACGATGTCAACGGCGAGGCGCCCGTACCGCCGTCGTACCCCGATATAAGAACGACATCGGAGTGGGCTTTGGCAACACCCGCGGCGACGGTACCGACCCCAACCTCCGCGACGAGCTTCACGTGAATCCGGGCAACCGGATTAGAGCACTTGAGATCGTAGATCAGTTGCGCGAGGTCTTCGATCGAGTAGATGTCATGGTGAGGCGGAGGAGAAATTAGGCCAACGCCGGGAGTTGAGTACCTGGTTTTGGCGATCCAGGGGTAAACCTTGTCACCGGGTAGTTGCCCACCTTCACCGGGCTTGGCTCCCTGTGCCATCTTGATCTGGATGTCCTGTGCGCTGACAAGGTATTCGCTGGTGACTCCGAATCGGCCTGAAGCGACCTGCTTGATTGCGCTCTTCCTTGAGTCGCCGTTGGCATCAAGGATGTAGCGCTCCGGGTCTTCTCCACCTTCGCCTGTGTTGGATTTGCCGCCAAGACGGTTCATGGCAATGGCTAGGGTCTCGTGCGCCTCAGCCGAAATGGAGCCGTATGACATGGCTCCGGTCGCAAACCGCTTGACAATCTCTGAAACTGGCTCTACCTCTTCGATTGGCACTGGCTTGCGTTCGCCGACCTTGAGGTCGAAAAGACCGCGTATGGTTGCCAGCCTCTTCGATTGATCATCCACCAGATTGGTGTAGTCCTTAAACACATCGTAGCGCTTTTGACGCGTCGAATGTTGAAGCTTGAAAACTGTTTCCGGGTTGAAGAGGTGATACTCTCCTTCACGCCTCCACTGGTATTCTCCTCCCACTTCCAGGGAGCGGTGGGCGAGCTCTTCCGGGCGGTCGGTGAATGCAAGGTGGTGGCGCATGGCCACTTCCTTGGCCAGAGTGTCTATCCCGATGCCGCCAATACGGCTGGTGGTCCCTGAGAAGTACTCGTCAACAAGCTCCTTTGACAGGCCGATAGCTTCAAAGACCTGTGCCCCGGTATAGGAGGCAACGGTGGAGATACCCATCTTGGACATGACCTTCAGGATCCCTTTGCCGGCGGCTTTGATGTAGTTTTTGATGGCTTTGTTGGGCGAAACGTCTGTCAATAGCCCTTCTCTGATCAAGTCGAGCACCGATTCAAAGGCGAGATAAGGGTTGATGGCGGAGGCTCCGAAACTCATCAGAAGAGCCATATGATGCACTTCCCGCGCTTCGCCCGTCTCGACGACAAGAGCGACTTTGGTTCTCGCCCCGGTTCGGATCAGGTGATGGTGCACCGCTGAAAGGAGCAGAAGAGACGGAATCGGGGCCAGTTGCGGGCTGATATGTCGATCCGAAAGGATTATTAGGTTGGCCCCATCCTCTATGGCCTGGCTGACAGTGTTCCGTATCTCCTCTATGGAGGCCTTCAAACCGTCGCCGCCTTTTGTGACGTCGTACAGGCCGTCAACTACGAAAGATCTGAAACCGGGACTATCGCCGTCCTCGTTGACGTAGAGCAGTTTCGCCAACTGGTCGTTGTCGATAATCGGGAACGGTATCTGGATTTGATGGATTGAGGCCGGAGTGGGATCCAGGATGTTACCAGATGAACCGATGGTATTGGACAATGATGTGACGAGCTCCTCCCGGATTGCATCGAGGGGAGGGTTGGTGACCTGTGCGAAGAGTTGAAAGAAGTAATCGTAGAGAAGTCTTGGCCGGTCGGACAGCACTGCAGGTGGGGTATCCGAACCCATGGAGCCGATGGGTTCAACTCCTGATTTTGCCATTGGAACGATGAGGATACGGAGATCCTCAAGCGTGTAGCCAAAGGCCCGCTGACGTTGGACGATGGAGGAGTGCTGCGGCACCAGCATATGCCGAGGAGCCAGGTCGTCTATCGAAACCAAGTTCTCGTCGATCCATTGCCTGTACGGGTGTTGCGAGGCCAGTTCGGCTTTAATCTCCTCGTCTGCAACAATTCGGCCCTTGGACGTGTCGACTAGGAACATTCGACCTGGCTGCAAACGCCCCTTTTGAACGATATTTTCGGCGGGAATGTCCAACACTCCAACTTCTGACGCCATTACAACGAGGTTGTCCGACGTGACCCAGTAGCGTGACGGCCGCAGTCCATTGCGATCCAGGACGGCGCCTATCACGGTTCCGTCTGTGAAGGCTATAGATGCGGGACCGTCCCAGGGTTCCATGATGGAGGTGTGGAACTGATAGAACGCTTTTCTGTCCGGGTCCATTGACTCGTGATTTTCCCAGGCCTCGGGGATCATCATCAATACGGCATGCGCCAGGCTGCGTCCGTCAAGGTGCAGGAGTTCAACTACCTCATCAAAAGAGGCTGAGTCTGACGCCTCCGGGGTGATGATCGGGTAAATCCTCTTAAGATCTCCGGGCAGAGTCTTACTCTTTAGGACGGCTTCGCGGGCAACCATCCAGTTCCTGTTTCCCCGCAGGGTGTTGATCTCTCCGTTATGTGCAATCAGACGGTAGGGGTGGGCCAAGGGCCATGAAGGAAATGTGTTGGTGGAGAAACGCGAGTGGACAAGGGCCAAGGCGGATTCAAGTTTCGGATCCGAGATGTCCGGATAGTATTCGGAGACCTGTGGGGTGGTTAGCATCCCTTTATAGACAATTGTTCGAGATGAAAGAGAACAGAAGTAGACTGCCTCGGTGGCGTTCTCTACCCTCTTTCTGAACATGTAAACCAGCCGTTCGAGGTCGATGCCAGATTGGCCGTCTTTCCCGGAGACAAACAGCTGAAGAACCGTCGGCTCGACTTTGAGGGCCGTGGCACCAATTGTGGAGTTGTCGGTGGGAACCAAGCGGTATCCCAGCACCTTGACGCCCTCCTCTGCCGCCACTTTGGCAATATGGTTTTTCACCTCTTGCTCGGCACCTTTGTCGATCAAGAGATTTGCTGCGGCGTAGGATCCCACTGGTGGCAGCTCGAAGCCGACGACGGAGCGAAAGAATCTGTCAGGTATTTGGATGAGGATTCCAGAGCCGTCACCGGTATTGACCTCGGCGCCGGACGCTCCCCGGTGTTCAAGATTGAGCAGGGCGGTTAGGCCCTTCTCGACGATATCGTGGGACTTGGTACCCTTCATATCCACGACGAAGGCAACGCCGCAGGCGTCATGCTCAAAAGCGGGGTCGTACAAGCCGAAATGTTGGGAATTCTTAGTCATATAAATAACCTGTCATCTCAATCGAAAGTGGGTACTGAAATCTGGCTTCGTTCGAGACGACGTTGGCTCAAGCGATGACAGATACCATCATATCATCCGGGTTCGAAACACCTACAATTCTGCGAACCAGGTTCCGGTCGTGCTAATTGGCGAGGAATACGCCTATCACCAGCGCCGCCACGGCCGACAGTCCGGAGATGGAACCCCAGACTGCAATGCCAACCGTGCTCTTAGTCTTAGTGTGAACATATGCAGAAATGCCAGAAATCACCACTACCGCGATCTTTATGCCAAGCACAACCTTCCAGGCGGTGCTCTGGGCGCTCATGTTCACCGCTCCCAGGTTCCAAAATCCTGTCAGTACAAGAACTGCATACGCTGGCCACGAAAGTTTTGAAAATGCATTTGCGGCGGCCTTTGTCACCTCTGGTGAGACTTTTCTGAGGCTGGGGACCAGTCCTGCCAGGGTAATTTGACCGCCAACCCAGATCGTCGCCGCCAGTACGTGCAGGCTGAGTCGAATTCCGTCTATTGCAGATGCGAGCACAGTTGAAACCTCCGCAGTAAAAGATAGTCGACCATTTGGTTTTGGGAATCGTACATTTCAAACCCGATGTGACCCGAAGATCTCTCTACAAAACCCCGTACCGTGGGGTAGACTGCGCTAACTGGTCAAAACGGTTACTTCACGAGTAAAGGATTAAGTATGCTTGCAGCAGATCAACTAGCTCCGGAATTCGAACTGCCTGATCAAAACGGAAAAACTGTTTCCCTTTCAAGCTTTAGAGGGAAATGGGTGCTTCTCTGGTGGTATCCAAAGGCGAATACACCCGGCTGAACACTGGAGGGACAGGGCCTGCGTGACAGGTCCGCAGATATAGAAGCACTCGGAGGGGTGGTCCTTGGCGCTTCGTTCGACTCCGTTGAAGACAACAAGTCCTTTGCAGATCAACAATCCTTCCCATATAGATTATTAAGTGACGTGAATAGGGAGGTTGGTACCCTCTACCAGGTATTGAGGGATCCGGATGACAAGTTTCCCGATTTGGCAAAAAGGACCAGTTATCTGATTGATCCTCAGGGAGTCATACGAATCGCATATGAGGTAACCGACCCGCAAGGTCATGCAGAAAAGGTAATCGAAGATCTGACGAAACTGCTTGGTTAGCCAAGTCGAAGCAACCGGGTCGGACTTTGGCTCGAATGAATTGCGCGAGTTGTCGACTCCGACCCGGATTTGTCAGCGGCACTGTGTTACTGCCAAGGAATTGTGACCGGGAATTTCATATTCACTTGGGTAATTTGCGGAACTTGTCGGTCTATGATTGGCACTGGCTTTAGATACTTCTAGACACATAAAGAGACTTAATAGGTGCTATTCCACTTGACTGCCATCGTCGGCTTCGACCTGATTGATGTGCTGCTATTGATCGCTGTAGCTCTCGCGGCGGTACGCGGTATTCAGTTGGGGGCATCAGTCCAGCTTGGATCTTATGGAGGATTCTGGCTGGGCTTGTTTCTTGGTGCAATCGTTGCGCCGACTTTGGTCGGGCCAATTCATACTCCTCTCTGGCGGACTGTAGCTTCGCTTGTCATCCTCTTTGGAACCGCAACAATTCTTGCTGGAGCTGGGAGAAGGCTCGGCGTCACATTGTGGAAATCGATTAGGCGCGTCAAACTTGCTACCGTTGACTCGATCCTTGGGGCGGCCATCGCCGTGGTTGCAACCCTTCTCGGAGTTTGGGTGATTGCGGGGATCGCTGTCAACTCGCCGTTTTCCGCTCTCTCATCGCAGGTGGCCAACTCAAGAATTGTGCGCGGGCTGGACCATATGCTTCCGCCTGCCCCATCGGTATTTTCCAGGGTCCAGGCTTTCATAAACTCCCAGGGTTTTCCGTCTGTATTCGCCTCTCTGCCGCCTCAGCTGGCTGGTCCTGTTGGGCTGCCCGTGACCGCACAGGTGGATCAGATTGTAAAGTCAACGTCTAGTTCGGTAGTAAAGATTGAAGGCGTTGGATGCGGTCAAATCCAGGAGGGCTCAGGCTTTCTGGTGGCGCCTGGAGTGGTCGTCACAAATGCCCACGTTGTTGCCGGGATCGCACATCCGTTTATCCTCGATGGTCAAGGTCAGCACGCTGCGACGACGGTCTTTTTCGATCCGCAGCTCGATATCGCTCTTCTCAAAGCTCAAGGTCTAACTGAACCGACGCTTTCGGTATCGACGCAAACCTATTACAGGGATACCGAAGGTGTCATCCTCGGCTACCCGGGAGGGGGTCCTCTTACATATGGTCCTGCCGGTGTAATGGCGACGTTCAATGCTACCGGTCGGGATATCTACGGCAAGGGTCTTACTACCAGGCTTGTCTATGAGATCGAGGCCATCGTGAGACCCGGGAACTCGGGTGGTCCGCTCATTGACACAAATGGCAAGGTAATCGGGGTTGTCTTTTCTAGGTCAACGACAAATCCAGATGTTGGATTTGCTCTAGCAAGTCCCGCTGTTGATCAGGAGATAGTTGCTCATGAGACCGCAACTCAGGGAGTTTCCAGCGGAGCCTGTGTTTCATAGCAGCGATACAGTGATTGTGTGAGGTTTCCTTCAGTGGGTAGACAGTTCGCCAAACCTGCGAGGGTCAATGCCGTCGATGCGGTGAGAGTGCCGGCGCCTCATGTGGAAATGAATGTCCAGGGCATACGCATTGAACTCCTGCGCAAGGAGATCAAGAATCTGCACTTGCGCGTCTATCCTCCAGACGGCAGGGTGAGAATTTCAGTGCCGAGGAACCTTCCCCTCAGTTCCGTTGTCGAAATGATCGAGCAGCGCATCGAGTGGATCCATGCTCAGCAGTTGAGAGTCTCAGGCACCGTCAGAAAGCTCGAGTACCTTGATGGGGAGACCCACTGGTTCAGAGGAAGCCCATTTAGGCTTCGGGTGATTGAGAATGCTGGGTGCGCAAGCGTAGAGATCACGGAGCCCGGAACAATAGAGCTCCGTACGAGGCAAATCTGCAGTGGCGAGGAACGGCGAAAACTTCTCGAGACCTGGTACCGGGGGCAGGTGCGCTTGAGGGCGGCTCCGATGTTCGAACGCTGGACAGCAGTTCTCGATGTGGAATTCAGAGAGTGGAGAGTCAGGAAAATGTCGACTCGTTGGGGGAGTTGCAACGTGAGGGAGAGAAGGATCTGGCTCAGCCTTGATTTGGCGAAGAAGTCGGACGAATGCCTCGAATACGTCGTCGTTCACGAACTGGTCCATCTATTGGAGCCGGGTCATGGGCCACGCTTTGTGGACCAGATGGATCGTGCGATTTCCAACTGGAGGGATCTAAAGCGGAAGTTGAACACTCTAACGTAAATGTCTGAATCGTTTCCGTCCGGTAAGCTGGGCTGCCTGCCACCGGTGGGTTGTGAATCCGCCCCATCCCGGTCAAGGTTGACCGGGCGCGTGAGATCCCGCCTTAGGCTGTATTAGTTATGCTCACCGCTGAGAACCTTACAGTTGAGGTTGGAGGAAAGCTGATCCTTGAACGGGTCAGCTTCAGGGTTATGCCCGGGGACAAGGTTGGTATAGTCGGGCGTAATGGTGCCGGAAAGACCTCAATGCTAAAGGTGATTTCAGGCGAGGTTCCACCTACGGCCGGTAAGGTCGCCATCACCGGTGACGTCGGCTATTTGAACCAGGAACCAAAGGCGGATGAGGCCATCGCGGGACAAAGGGTCATCGATCGCGTTATTTCTGGACGGTCTCTGGATCTCATTGCCGAGGATCTGGAGAAGGTTCGCTTGGCAATGGAACTGGATCCGAGTGAGGCCAACATAAAGAAATTCACCCGACGCGAAGAGGCTTACGCCATGAAGGGCGGATACCAGGCTGAGTCGGAAGCCAAGAAGATTTTGGCCGGCCTTGGGATCACCGAAAGCCGTTTTTCGCTGAGTCTTTCACATCTTTCCGGAGGAGAGCGCAGACGGGTCGAACTTGCCAGGATTCTATTCGCAGGAAGCGACGTTCTCCTTTTGGACGAGCCAACAAACCATCTTGATCTGGATTCAAAGACCTGGCTATTATCGTTTATGCGTTCCTATAGCGGAGCGATGATGGTGATCAGCCACGACCTTGACCTCCTCGATGAGGCGATAACCAGGATATTCCATCTTGAGCGAGGCGTTGGCGATGGTGAACTGGTTGAGTACAAGGGGACGTTCTCTCAGTACAAGAAGGCAAGGGCCGAAGACGAGGAGAGTACACGAAAGCGCAACACCCGTTTGCAGGGAGAGATCAAGAGGCTGACCACCCAGGCCGATTCCATGAGGCACTCCACGGCCAAGAGGGCCAAGGTGGCGCAGTCGCTGGACAAGAGAGTGGAGCGTTTGGCCAACCAGGTGGATGCTGTTGGCGAACAATCCAGAATTAAAGTCGTCGCAAAGATGATCGAACCTCCGCCGAGCGGAAGGGAGGTCTTGGTTGTCTCCAACCTGTGCAAGGGGTTTGGCCAGGGAAGCGTCTTCGAGGATGTTTCGTTCGACGTATCGCGCGCAGAGCGGCTACTAATCGTTGGACTCAATGGAGCAGGCAAGACTACTCTGCTTAGACTCATCACCGGTGAAATCACTCCGGACCTAGGTCACGTGAGATTCGGCAGAGACGTGAGCGCTGGATATTACGCCCAGGAGCATGAAAACCTCGATCTGTTGGATACCCCATTGCATCAGATGAACCAGACCCTTGGCGGTACGATGACCGAGTGTCGGGGTCTGCTGGCCTCTTTTGGCCTCTCTGGTGACGTTATATTTCAACCTACCGACACCCTCTCCGGGGGCGAAAAGACGAAGTTGTCTCTTTCCCTTCTGGTTGCAGGCAGACACAACCTCCTGCTTCTGGATGAGCCAACCAACAACCTAGACCCTGAGTCAAGAGTTGCGGTTGGCAGGTCGCTCGCCTCTTGGAGTGGGACGCTGCTGGTTGTGACCCACGACGAGGCTTTCGCGGAGGCCATCAGTCCCGACAAAGTTCTCGTCCTCCCGGATGGCCTGGTCGACTACTATGACGACAACTACCTTGAGCTAGTTGCGATGGCATAGCCGAAGCGTATCTAGCTGCAGTTCCCGCAGCTAGGCTTAAACTTTTGGTAAGGTTAATCCGTGGCTAAAGAAATTGTTGGCGGAATCATCGAAATTGACACTCTGTTGGGTGGCTGGGAGCATCTGACGGCGGGGTTCGTTATTACCGGAGATGCACCGGTATTAATCGAAACTGGGTCGCAGAGTTCCCTGGACTCTCTACTTGACGGACTTCACTCGATTGGCCTTGGTCCCGAGGATCTCGCTGGAGTTGCGGTGACCCATATTCACCTTGATCACGCCGGAGCGGTAGGTGACGTGGCACGGGCGTTTCCAAACGCCACGGTTTATGTCCATCCAAATGGGGCCCGTCACCTTGTGGATCCTTCCAGGCTGGTCAATTCTGCCGCCATGGTTTACGGCGATCTCTTGGACTCTCTCTATGGCCGACTTGAACCTACGGAGTCATCCAGGATAAAGGTGTTGGATGACCATGAGAAAATTGCGGTATCCTCAAACAGGTATCTTGAGGCTCTCGACTCGCCAGGTCATGCGAAACACCACCTTGGGTTTTTCGACTCAAGCACAGGTGTGATTTTTTCGGGCGATGCCGTGGGAGTGCTTATCCCGGAACTAGGTGTACTTAGGCCTGCAACACCGCCACCGGATTTTGACCTGGATCTGGTCCTCTCTTCGATTGACAAATTTGCGGCCTACAATCCAACCGGTATTGCGATGGCTCATTACGGTTTGTTCAGCAATCCTGCAGAACTCCTTGCCAAGGGCAAGGATGTGGTAAATAACTGGGCTCACGTTGCGGAAAAAGCATTCAACGAAGACAAAGACATCCAAAAAGCTCTGGAAGAGGCTTTTGGGCCAGAGACCGACTCACTCGATCCGGTCTTGGTCGAGCGATTTGACACATTGAACGGGATGCACTCGAACGCCGACGGGTTCAAAAGATGGCTTGAACTGAGGAAGCAGCATGGCAATCATCCTCACACTCACGGCTAGAGTCGCGGTTCCTGGTTTTCCGCGGAGTTTCGAGCACCGTGGAGCCTCAATGTGAATGCTCCACGGATCGATGGCGGAGGGAGTGGGATTTGAACCCACGGTGCCTTTCGACACGACGGTTTTCGAGACCGTTCGATTCGTCCGCTCTCGCATCCCTCCGGCGAACAGGTTAGCGGGTACGAAGCCCTTGAAAGAACTCTGAGAGCAACTTGGAAGAAATTTCTTCCATCACGCCACCAACGATCACGATTTCATGGTTCAGGCGAGGGTCGCTGCCAACGTTGTAGAGTGATCCGAGGGCGCCGGTTTTTGGATCGTATGGGCCAAAAACAACTCGGTCAATTCGCGAATTTATAATCGCCCCACTGCACATTAGGCAAGGTTCAAGGGTCACATAAAGAGTGCAACCGCTCAATCTCCAACTTCGCCGCGCTTGGGAGGCACTTCTGATTGCCAGGATCTCAGCGTGACCGGTAGGGTCTTGTGAGGTCTCTCTCGCATTGTGAGCCCTGGAAATAATCTTTCCGTCGTAAACGCAAATCGCGCCAATTGGCACTTCGCCATTTATTGCTGCCAGATTCGCCTCGTCCAGGGCTTGACGCATAAAGAGTTCGTCCTTATCCGTACAACAATCTTTTCGATCTCCCACCGATCAATTTCTCCTGAACAGTTGCCATCGCTAAAGGGGAGGCATGTCAAAAAACTCCCATCTAGCAGCACCTTTCGGTTGCCACTAGATGGGAACGCGGAGGGGGTGGGATTCGAACCCACGGTGAGTTGCCCCACACGCGATTTCCAGTCGCGCCGATTCGGCCTCTCTCGCACCTCTCCTGGTATCAACACGCTATTCTAGGTAGCTGATTAGTCGTTTCGTGCGGTGGCTGGGCCCTGCGCGGCCTGGCTCTGTGAACCGAGTCAGGGTCGGAAGGCAGCAGCTCTCAGCGGATTACCAGGGGTGCCGCAGTCAGTCTGGCCATCGCACGAAGCGACTAAATGTTACATGCTTTGCCACAACGTCCAATCGGTATTTTCAAAGATGCTCAGGAACTTGTGGTCAAATTTTGACTTTCGACTTTTTCAAGGCTCTTGCGATGTAGTCTCCAATTGTGGCTGAATTACCCTCTTACACCTCTTTGTACAGACGTTTTAGGCCTCAGCGCTTCTCCGAGGTGCTAGGGCAGGAGCACGTGACCAAAGCGCTGCAAAATGCGGTCAGCCAAGACCGGGCCTCTCATGCTTACCTGTTTTCAGGCCCCAGGGGTACCGGAAAGACCTCAACTGCCAGGATCCTGGCAAAAGCTCTCAACTGTCACGCGCCTTTGGAGGGGGAACCTTGCTGCGAATGTGCCTCCTGCGTTTCGATTGCCGAGGGACGATCGTTTGATGTGGTCGAGCTTGATGCGGCATCGAATTCCGGAGTTGAGGCGATCAGGTCTCTGATTTCACAGGCCCCGACTGGGACTATGGGCAAATGGAAGGTGTATATCATCGACGAAGTTCACATGCTTTCTACACCCGCTTCCAACGCCCTTCTGAAGACTCTTGAAGAGCCACCAAGCCATGTGATATTCGTTTTGGCCACCACGGATCCGCAGAAAGTTCTTCCCACCATCAAGAGCCGTACGCAGCATTACGAATTTCGTTTCCTTGATGAGGCAACTCTTGAAGAGTTGATCAAGTCGGTAAAGGAAAGAGCGGATCTGAATTTCGGCGAGGAGGCATTTTCCTGGCTCGTGGACAAAGGAGGAGGCTCGGCAAGGGACACCCTTTCCTATCTCGACCAGATTGTCGCACTTGGTTACATTCCTGAGTCTAGGGGTGACCTGGAACTTGTGATCCAAGCCCTTGAGGCCAAGGATGTAAAAGGCGTTATGGCCGGACTGGATAGCTGCTTGCGATCCGGGCAGGATCCACAAAGGATATGTACGGATCTCATCGGTGTTTTTAGAACACTGTTTCTCGACTCTCTGGGTACCTCTGATGGTCCCAGTGGCGCCGTCAAACGGTCGTTTTCCTCACAGCTGCTCGTCAGGGCGCTTTCGGTACTGGGCGAGACACTTGGCGACATGAAAGATTCACTCGATCCCCGGATCATCCTCGAGGTGTCACTCGTTAGGCTGATCGATCCCGATCCTGATCCGTTGTTGGCAGGACTATCGCAAAGGGTCAGTCAGCTGGAGAAGGAAGTATCGCTGCTAAAGGCCCATGAGTCCTCCTCTTCTGGATTTGCCAAAGCAGCTGCCGCGGTTCCTGACACCATCAGGGATGAAGAAGTTTCATCAAGGGCTCAACCAAGGCCTAAGCTTTCTCCTGGGACGTCTCAAATGAGGGACAAGATCTCGGAAGCACCCTCTCCCCCCCAGGGGCGGTCAAAGGATGACATGGCAAAGTTGAAGAGCGTTCTGTCGGGGGCAAAGGCCGTCGGGAACGTTGCCGGTGAGGCGGCAGTCGCAGCGGAAACCACCCCTGCATTCCAGTCGGACACCGCGGATCCCGGCAGTCCTGAGACAGCATCTGCTGCCAAGGAGGCGTCAAGGCAGGAGGCCTCTGCAGCTCATTCGGGGGACGAAATCGGTGGCAGCAGGTTGCCGGTGGACCTTGAACAGGGAAATCGGATCTTCAAAAAGGAAATATTGCCGCTGCTTTCCCCAAGGGCGCGCTCCCTTTATTCCGCTGCTAGTTTGGTGGCCCTGGACCCTTTGAAAGTGGTGCTCTCCGTTCCGAATGAAGCTCATCGCAGCCATGCTATGGTAAGTTTGGGTGATGTTTCGAAGGCCTTCACCAAGTACTTCTCCAATGGCGATCTGGTTGTTGAGCTGACCTCAGATGAACAGCTGGGCGTTACTCCTTCGGCTCCTGTTCCAGAGGTGGACTCCAGTGCTGAGTTGATCGAACAGTTCTCGTCTGCGCCCGAGGCGGCCGGCGGGGGTGTGGAGTCTCAGATACTAGAGATGTTTCCAGGTGCCAAAAAGATTGAAGGCTGATCGCGAAGCATGGTCGGCTGATCCCCCAGATGCATAAAATTAGATTGAACAAGTAAAAGGCAGTCAATGTACACCCAGTCAGTTCAGGCGCTCATAGATGAGTTGGGTAAACTCCCAGGAATCGGTCCCAAGTCAGCACAGCGGGTCGCTTTCTACCTATTGAAGATCGACAAGACAGATGCATTGCGACTTGCGGACGCGATCACCTTGGCCCGCATGAACTCGACATGGTGCAGAACTTGCTTCAATATTTCCGACAGCGAAACTTGCGACATATGCCTGGATTTGAAACGGGACCAGTCCACTATATGCGTGGTGGAGGAGCCAAAGGACATCGTCGCCATCGAAAAGACCCGAGAGTATAAAGGGCTCTATCACGTTCTCCAGGGGTGTCTCAATCCGATGGACGGAGTGGGACCGGAGCAGATAAGGGTCAGGGAACTGCTGACCCGTTTGGGTAACGAGACAATAAAAGAAGTTATCTTGTGCACAAATCCGAATCTCGAGGGTGAAGCAACGGCCATGTACATTTCCCGGCTTCTTGCCTCAACCGGAATATCGGTTACCAGGATCGCCAGCGGTTTGCCAGTAGGTGGTGATCTTGAGTATGCAGATGAACTCACCCTTGGGCGGGCCTTGGAGGGAAGGCGGCCTGTCGGACCCTGACAGTCCCATTACGTTGTGGGATCATCTTTCGGGCCTAAAAATGCTGGGGCAAAGCCAGGGGCCAAACCCAGAAGTCGGAATACTCTCATGAGTTTTTGCCAGAGACTTTAGCCAGGTTTCACCTCTAGTTTCATCTTGAACAGCCGTTGCTGCGGTGACCTCTTTGTATGTGAGCTTGGTCCGCCTATAAATGGCCATAGTCATGGCGCCCGGCCACGACCTGATCGCCATAAAATACTTGAAGGTTCTGACATGCTCCCAAACGCCAAAGGCACTTTGGACAACCCGGGCCGTAATCGCAGTCATCACTTGGATACGACTTGGAGAAAATGCGGCCATTGTCGCCTCCCTTAGTTGCCAAGGGGGAAAGCTCAAAGTAAACATCACCGACATCGGCACGCTGTGAACCCAATGGTGCACAACCGAAAGAGTCAGGCGGTATTTGGCTGGTTCACCTGTGACTTCTGCGCCCTCGTGGACATTCACGCTGACGGCAAAATGTAGCCTCGGGATTGGGTTTGGTATGGGAGGTCACAAGATGCAGCGCGACGCGGCATCAACATGGGTACATCGCCCCCGTGAAACGCAACCCCTCGAAAAGAAGTGGCATGAGCCGTTAGGTCTCGGGAACCTCCAGGGTTGATCCGTGGGGAGGGCGCGAGACTAAGGCTGAACCAGTTCGATGAGCGTTCCGAGGGCTCCCTTTGGATGAATGAACGCTACGGTCGTTCCTCTGGATCCTGGACGCGGAACTTCATCAAGGACGTCAAATCCCTGCGACTTGACCCTGTTGAGCGCCTCATTGCAGTCGGTAACCCGATAGCCGACATGGTGAAGGCCTTCGCCTCTTTTTTCAATAAATTTGGCTACCGGCGACTCGGCGGCCGTTGGGCAGAGCAGCTGGACATAGGAAGTACCGACCTTGATCATGGCTTCTTCAACAAGGTCCGAAGTGATAAGTTCACGATGTTCGACTTCGACGCCAAAAGCCGCCTTGTAGTAACTGATGGCAGCATCTAAGTTTTTCACTGCTATGGCCACGTGGTCTATCTCACTCAGCATCGTCGTCCTCCAAGGTTGGTTGGTCTGAAAAATCCCTACCTCGAACATAGTTGGAATGGACCAAAACCTGAAACTCAAATGGCACAGCGGAACTTCTTTTTCGTCCGGTCGTCGATTAGAGTGGGATAGGCCGATTCTACTGGATGGATTGAGTGTGAGTCATTTGTGGGTCCGTAAGACCGCTCTCCTTTTAGTTTTGTCCGTCGCCACGGTTTCATGTGGCCCCGCGGCGACGTCAGCGGTTGCTACGACGTTGGTGCCGGTGCCAAGCTCTACCTCCTCGACCTCGACCACGACCACTACTGCTGCGCCGGATCGAGGTCTGCTGCCGCAGACTTCAGTAAAGCCCAGTAAATCGGGAGCACATTTGACCAGCGAGGTTTCGCTGTTGTGGAATGCCATAGTCACCGGTGATCCCCAGATTGCGGATCCATTCTTTTTTCCGCTTTCGGCATACATGCAGGTGAAGGCTATTTCCGATCCCGTTCACGACTACGACACCCGGCTAATCTATGCCTACGACTCCGACCTTCTCGCCTACCACCAGGAACTGATGAAAATGGGAGGTGTGCCCAAGTTGTCGGGATTCAGCATTCCAGAGATTCAGGCCCAGTGGATTCTGCCCGGAGTGGAGTACAACAAGGGGAGCTATTGGCGGGTCTACGGGTCGAAGCTTTACTTTTCGGTCGATGGGAGGACGCATTACTTTCCGATCTTTTCACTTATCTCCTGGAGGGGTCAATGGTATGTGGTTCACGTGGGTCCACCAACGTCGTAATGCCATCGATTTAGTGCCCAACTAACTGGGAAATTAACAAAGGCGCTGGGATATGTAATTTCCTGCCGTTTGCTTTTATCTAGCGCACCAGGAGACTGTATGTTGGAAAAATGTGTTGAAAATGATATTTGCAGGCAAGCCCCACTTTTCTGTGGATTTTGCGGGGTTGCCAATTCTGTATTATCGTGAAATTTTAGGAACGATTTGCGGTTTATTTAATCAACTGTGAAATCAAAAATAGATAGTTTGTTACATAATAGTAATTACAAAGCTGAAAACTTCGTGAAAAAGATATATGTTTAGTTTCAGGGCTAGCACGCGTTATCCACGCGAAGTTGAAATGCAGTGTGAAGTACTGTGGGGCACAGTGGTAGGAGAAGGTATTTCAATGAAAGTTGGGACTGGTCAGACCACTTGCCTCGTGGTTTGAAGTCTTACTAGGAATGTATGGGCGAATGGTTTGGAATGTTTTCTCATCTAGGCGTATAACTCCACAAGCGTGGATTAGGGTCCGAAGTGCTTCGGCTTCCTGACGCATGGACCTGGGATTTCTGGTTGGCGGACACTGGTCAGGAATATCACCTCTTCTTTTTGAGAGCGTCACGTGCGCTCAGGGCACCGGATCGGCGCCATTACCGTGCCAGCGTAGGGCATGCAGTTTCCGTGGATCTGTTCAACTGGAGTCTTTTGCCCGACGCACTCGTTCCCGGTGACCGTCCCGCATTCGACGATATCGCCACCTGGACTGGATCTGTCGTTCAAGGACCAGATGGTCTTTGGTATATGTACTACACCGGGATTTCCGCTGAGGAAAATGGCATGGTGCAGAGGATCGGCCTGTCGACCTCGGAGGACTTGATCCGATGGACCAGGCATTCCGATTTCACGATTTTGTCGGCGGACGAGAGATGGTACGAAAAACTGGGCACTTCTTCATGGACAAATGAGGCATGGAGGGACCCTTGGGTATTTAGGGATCCCGGTGGAAACGGCTGGCACATGTTCGTCACCGCCCGCAGTTGCGAAGGTGAAGTTGACAGCCGAGGCGTGGTCGGACATCTGGTGTCAATGGATCTAGTTCATTGGGAGGCTACAAGTCCGCTGACCTCGTCCAATTCAGGATTTGGGGTTTTGGAAGTCATGCAGGTCGAGGAGGTCGAGGGCAAGTCAGTTCTTCTCTTCTCATGCCTGCATCCCGAAATGTCCGCCTCCAGGCGTGAGGCGGAGGTAAAGGGCGGTATTTGGGTCGCTTCCGGCGATGACTTGTTGAGCGGCTTTGATATTGCAAGCGCCTATCGCCTAAGCGACGACCGCCTCTACAGTGGCCGCCTGGTTCGTAACCGGTTGGGGAAATGGATGATGCTGGCATTTCACAACCAGGATGAGAATGGCGAGTTTGTTGGCGAGGTAAGTGATCCGATCCCAGTTGGTTGGGACGAGGAAGGACGCCTTGTGCTGTTCGAGTCCGCCCCAACTCTGCAATTGGTTAGGGACAGGCAGATGTCGGAGACGTCGTCCCTTGAGCGCTCCTATCTTTCGTCCAGGGTGGCCGAGGCATAAGAAGCCAAGTCAGACTTCCCGCGAGTCGGGTCGGCTATCCTTGGCCAGCCTGATGCCGATTCTTTTCGAAGTACTTCGCGTGATTTCTAAAAAGTCGGAGCTTGTTCTCGCCGACCTTGTCCCGCATCTCAAAGTCTTCGATTCCCTGATCTTCGTCGTCTGCAAGGCAAAGGACCCCGATCTTGCCCTCGTGGATATTCTGGTGCACCGCATAGGCGGCTTCGCCAACGTCGGTTAGCTTGTAGGTTTTAGAAATGATTGGGTAGAGCATCCCCTTCTGAAGGAGCCTGTTTGCCTCCCAAGCCTCCCGGTAATTTGCGAAGTGGCTCGACTTGATGCTCTTCAGTTTCATCCAGAGGTGCCGATTGTCGTACTCGATCATGTAACCGGTGGTGGCTGCGCAGGTCATTATGATCCCGCCTCGCTTGGCCACGAACACCGAGGCCCCCATGGTCTGACGGCCGGGGTGTTCGAAGACGATGTCCGGGTCTTCCCCGACAAGGCGTCTGATATCCGCGCCGAATCTTCTCCACTCGGACTCGTCCTGATGAAACTCATCTTTCCAGAATCGGTAGTTGGCGGCGTGCCGGTCGATAACCGCCTCGACTCCCATGTCGTTCAACAACTTGATTTTTTCGGGAGAGGAAACGACGCCTACTGGAATTCCCCCGCCGTTCAGGACATATTGGACCGCATAGCCGCCAAGACCGCCACTGGCGCCCCAGATTAGAACCACGTCCCCCTGCTTCATTGCTGCGCCGTTTTGCGAAACCAGCATTCGGTATGAAGTGGAGTTGGTAAGCGCGTTCACCGCGGCCTCTTCCCAGGACAGATGCTTTGGTTTGGGCATGATCTGGTTCGCCTTTACCACAGTGAGGTCGCCAAGACCGCCAAAGTTCGATTCAAAACCCCAGATTCTCTGGTTGCTCGCGAGCATCGAGTCATCATGAGCAGACGGATCCTGGTCGTCCACGTAGTTGCAGTGGATCGCAATCTTGTCGCCCACTTTCCAGTTCCTCACCGCAGACCCGACGCGGATTATTACCCCCGAACCATCTGAACCAACAACGTGGTAGGGAAGATCGTGCCTTTTTTCCCAATGGCCCGAACGTCCGAGGCGGGAAAGGAACCCGAACGTCGGAAGGGGTTCAAAGATCGATGTCCACACGGTATTGAAGTTGATCGACGAAGCCATGACGGCCACCGTTACCTCGTCTGGAGCCATTTCCGGCACTGGGACTTCGTCTACGTGAAGAGACAAGCGGGGATCTTTCTGCGCAGTCGGCAGACCCTTGAACATGGAAACTTCGTCCTTCTTCACGAAGGCAGCTCTATAGGTTTCTGGAATGGGAATATTCAGTAATTCCTCTCCAGATGCCCCGGCAACTATGGCTTTGGCAAACTCTTGCATAACTCCACTCAATTTCTAAGGCGATGGAGACGTCTTGATCGATAAATCCTAACTGTTCGAAGGGCAGGAATGCAAAGAGGGGGCAACTACTGCAGTCGAGTGGCCTCTTCAGGTGTCCTTTGCATGGATTTTATCACTTCAACCTAATCGCGGAAAAGCCCAGCCGATTGTGGGGAGTGCGATTAGCGAGGCGGCCCAAGCTCAAAGCAACGGCAGCTATCCATTCCATGGTTTGGCATATTTTGTCGGAGAGGGGTAGATAATTTAGGTTTCTCTGTTGATTTGCGTAGACTGGTTCTTACATCAGATCGGGAGGTAAACAATGTCGGGTTCGGTAATAGTCTCTGGAGCACGCACGCCAGTGGGCAAGCTGTCCGGGGTTCTGTCGGGCTTTACTGCTATGGATCTGGGTGGCATGGCGATTTCGGCCGCAATGTCGCGGATAGCACTCAGCCCACAGGCTGTTCAATATGTCTTCATGGGCCATGTCCTTCAGGCCGGCCAAGGCCAGATGACGGCCCGTCAGGCCGCGATGAAGGCGGGGATTCCGCTGGGCGTGCCCTCGACTACTGTGAACAAAGTCTGTCTCTCCGGATTGAATTCGATCTATCTCGCCGACTTGCTGATCCAGTCGGGTGAAGCGGACATCGTTGTTGCGGGCGGGATGGAGTCTATGACGAATGCGCCTTATTTGCTTCCGGGAGCCAGAGGAGGTTACCGATTGGGGGATGCCGCCGTAATCGACTCTCTGATGTACGACGGCTTGTTCTGCGCGATTGACAAATGCGCGATGGGTTACGGCACGGATCAGTACGCAAAGAAGAATCCGAGGCTTTCAAGGGAAAGAATGGATGAAGTGGCGGCAAACTCGCATGAGCGGGCTGCGGCGGCCACCAAAGCCGGACGCTTTGCTGATGAGATCATCGAAGTTGTCATACCTCAACGTAAGGGGGATCCGATCGTTGTGGACACCGATGAAGGTATTCGCCCCGGTACCACTATGGAAACCCTTGGTAGCCTTCGTCCGGCTTTTGACAAAGAAGGTGCGATTACCGCGGGAAACGCCTCCCAGATATCCGATGGCGCTGCGGCAGTGGTGGTGATGAGCAGGGATGTTGCCGAGAAGTTCTCTATTCAGCCATTGGCAGAGATCGTCAGCTATGGCCAGGTAGCTGGCCCTGATGCGTCGCTTTTAACCCAACCCTCCATGGCGATAAAGTCGGCCCTTGATAAAGTGCAAATGTCGGTATCTGACGTTGACCTGTTCGAAATAAATGAGGCATTCGCTGCAGTCTCGGTTGCTTCGATGGATGATCTAGGGATAAAAGACGGAGTAGTCAATGTCAACGGCGGCGCCATTGCATTGGGCCACCCTGTTGGCGCGTCAGGGGCTCGAATCGCCCTGACATTGGCGTTGGAACTAAATAGGCGTGGTGGCGGTGTCGGTGCTGCCGCGTTGTGTGGTGGCGGTGGCCAGGGTGACGCGATGATAATCCGCTCAGTCCGGTAATTCATGGACTAGCGGTTGAAGCGAACAGAGCTTTGGGGGTAAATGGACCCTTGGCTGTTATTGCTTCTTTGACTGTGCCAGGAACTTTTCCTTGCATCCGCTGCAACAGAAGTAGTAGATGGTATCGTCGACGTTGCTCATGTACTTAGCTGTGGCTATGTCCACTGTCATTGCGCAGATCGGGTCAACGGCGGTTTTGGGCATGTCGTCCTCCTTGGCGGTAACTGCTGCCTGTTTCTGGATTTCAGGTGAGCTGTCAAACTTTTCCTTGCATCCGCTGCAACAGAAGTAGTAGATGGTATCGTCGACGTTGCTCATGTACTTAGCTGTGGCTATGTCCACTGTCATTGCGCAGATCGGGTCAACGGCTTGGCTGGCTTGCATTGTTGCGGTGATTGTCTTCGATGTTTCAAGGTCTGTATATTGGCTGGCCGGTACTGTGGCCGTCTTCCGCTGGAGTTCGGGAGACTTTTCGAAGCGCTCCTTGCAGTTATCGGAGCAGAAATAGATCCAAGTGCCGTCTAAATACATTTTCGCCGGGGCGTTAGCCGTCTCAACCTGCATCTTGCAGACAGGGTCGATGGCGTATCCATGTCCGCCGCCCAGACGCACCCGGTTCCGGGCGAGCCAGATCATGCCAGCAAATATGAGAAGAAAAATGATATTGAGGTACGTTGTATAGTTCAGTGAGACGCCCTTTGATAAAACCCCAATCTTGCGGTCTGTGGGGGTGATTCCGAGAGGACTGAAGATCTGCTCGACTAAAAAGCCTGCGATGGACATGACCAGCCAGAACACCAACACCAGCTGGATGGCGAGTTTAGTGCCGTACAGTTTTCGGTAGATCATCACAAGCGGGAACGCGACGAGGTCCGCGAATATGAAGGATACGACTCCTCCAAATGAAATACCTCCGGTCCACAGAGCCGCTGCGAGGGGTATATTCCCAACTGAACACACGAAGCTCAAAAAGGCAATGACAGGCCCAACCAGCGCGTTCTCAATCTCAGTGAATATTCCATGTCCGCTCATAAAGACTGCGCTCCAAACCGAAGCGGGGACGATAGTGGCTAGATAACCTGCAACCACGAATCCGATGAGCATCTCTTTTCGCAACATTTTCAAATCCGACAATGCGTAGTTCGCGCCGTCGGACCAAAGGGCCGGATTTCGCAACCTTTTTTTCAGACTCACGTCTTCTTCGGCTGAATTGGTGGTCTCGATCGTCTCTGCGACGTGTATGTGTGGGCCACTTGATGATTGCAGCGAAAGAGGGGTGGCGCAACTTGGATCGAAGGCACCTTCCGGGGATTGCACCCTTTCCCTCGCTTTAGTGATCGTTGCCGAAGATATCACCGCTGCACCTATTCCCACCAGCAGAATGATCATCACGGCGCCTCCGATGAATTCGGCTGCGAAGAACGGCCATCCAAGAAGTATTAGCAGAACGATGCCAAGTTCAATCACCAGGTTGGTGGAGGCGAACATGAAAGCCATTGCCGATAAAAAATCAGCACCTTTGGAAAAAAGAGACTTTGCCATTGCCGATGCCGCATAGGAACACGACGAAGACACCATTCCCAGCAGCGATGCCTTTGCAACGGTTTTGGGCTTGTGATCGCCAAGGACTTTTTCCATCTCCTTGCGCGTGACAAAAGATTGGACGGCTCCCGATATGCCGAACCCAAGAACCAATGCCCAGGCGGTGTTCCATAGCATAAAGAAAGCTTCTTCTGCGCCCCCGACGAATTTCGAGTAGATACTCAAATAAATCAATGGCTGCTCGATTCTCAGTCGGCCCGTCAACGATCAGTGCTGTCATCAAATTAAACCGTCGGAATGACTGTTCAATTCCTAGAATTCTGAACGCTAGCAACAATAGTCTAGGTACTGCAGCTATGACCACTTGGCAAGGCTGCAGTTGTCGAAACCTTTCTTTGGAAGTTGACAACAATGTCCGAGTTTTTAGAGATCTCTATCCCTGATGGATGATTTGGGGCTAAAGTCGACCCATGTCCAAACCTTCCGCAAACCTTGCAGCTCTCGGCATAGTGCTTCCAACTCCACCGCCCGCTGCTGGCTCCTATGCGCCGGTGGTACAGAGTGGGAGCATACTCTATGTGTCAGGTAATCTGCCTATAAGGGACGGTGCGCTGCTGCACCCTGGAACGGTTGGCGACACGGTCGATATTGGCGCCGCAAACGAGGCCGCCCGCGTGTGCGCTATCAACTTATTGGCCAATGCAGCAGGTTATCTCGGATCGGTGGACCGGATAAGAAAAATACTAAAGGTCAGCGGATTTGTTGCCAGTGCTTTTGGTTTTTCTGATCAGCCAAAAGTCTTAGATGGAGCATCGGATCTGTTTCTGGCAGTCTTTGGAGAGAATGGTCGTCACGCTCGCACTGCAGTTGGGGTTTCTGCTCTACCGCGGGGAGCCTGCGTCGAAGTTGAAGCTGTCCTCGAGATCTAGTTTTCTTTGTGACCTGTGAAGGGTCTTCGTCGTTTCAAAAGCAGCAGCTAGAGGTTTAAACCATATATTCTGAAACTGCTGAAACAACCCGCTTGATATAGCTTTGGCCAGAGAGATAAAAAATTGCTAATGCGGACATCAATTCTGCCCTTAGGCATCCTCGTCGCAGGTCTTAGCTCCTTTTACCGGTCGCGGGATTGAAAGGACAGCGTGGGTTGGCGGGGAATCGCCAAGAAATCTGTCCGTCAAGTAAGTTACACAATTGTGGTTCAATTGACTACCGCACCTTCGTCTCCATTGCCGCCCGCTGTTTTTATAACCTGGCGCGGCTCCGACGACTCCAATCTTTTCGACTCGATACTTTCTACCAGATCCCTTACCTTTGGGAACAGTCTGCCCAGATCGCAGGCATGGCGGGGTATTGGGCATCGCGGTCAAAGTGCTGGCCCTTTCCGGTCTTGCGATTCGCCTGCAAGCTGTAGCCCGTATCACCCAATAGATTGGCCACAGTCTGATTCGAAACTGGGCTTAGCAACGCATCCAACGCCATTGCTAGCCCCGGGGTCCGCCACTTTAGCCAACTTACGGCCACCCTAACCACGATGGGGCCGTTCGGGCTTAAGCACCGCGGAGCTATCAACTCCGCTACCGCAAAGGCGCCTTGGAGCGCGCCACTCGCGCCACTGCCAAAAGGCGTTGC
Source organism: Actinomycetes bacterium (assembly GCA_021777475.1). Taxonomy (GTDB): domain Bacteria; phylum Actinomycetota; class Acidimicrobiia; order Acidimicrobiales; family Acidimicrobiaceae; genus SCQM01. The sequence goes on from JAJYDM010000022.1 coordinate 26,239, forward strand.
AAACTCTTGGGCTTCGGTACCCAATAACGTGTGCCATCGCCGCTCGTTCAACTAAGACCACAACGAGTCGATCCGCCGACATACCGCGTCAAGCATTTTGCTTCAATTGCCGTGCTTAAAGACTTTCTGGCACAGAGCTACTTGTTTGACTTATTTGTTGGTATGCGTTGAGGTAAGCGGCTCGAGGGTGCCAATACCTCGTTGAAGTCGCAGGAGCCGCCGGTTTTCATAGGTTCCTGGGGACCTATCTGTGGCGAAAAGTCAAGGAGTAATGTCGATGACCTGGTCATTGCCAAATGCAACTAGGGAAAAAGGACCGTTGAGTTTAGCCTGATACAGGGCTGAGTCAGCTTTGGCATAAAGTTCATCAAAAGTGTCGGCCTGGTTGGGTCTTAGGACAATTCCGCCCGAAATCCCGATGTTCCATCTGTCGAATGAGATACTTGCGAGCATCCTGTTTACAATGGTTTTGATCTCGCAGGTGGTCATCTCGACTGGTGCGGGGAGCCAAACGGAAAATTCGTCTCCTCCAATTCTTCCCACCAGATCGCCTTTTCGGAGCTCAGAGGCCAGCCCCCTACCCACTTTTTTTAGAATTTCGTCGCCGACAATATGGCCGTGGAGATCGTTGACAGATTTGAAGTTGTCAAGGTCGAAGAGGATGAATAATCCGGGTTCCGAAGTTTTGTCTAACTCGTTTCTGAAGCCCCGCCGATTCAGTATTTCGGTTAGCGGATCTGTCTTGGCCTGGATGTCGAGTTCGTTGATTGATTCCTGAAGATGGCGTCTCTCTCTTATGTGCTGTTGAACTAGGAGCTCATAGTTGGAGTCCAAAGTGTCCCCGGCATCCCTGAGCCAGGTTTCCCTGAATTCTTTCAGATCAGGAAGGTTTGCGGTGCAGTCTTTCTGCGAGGCATGATATGCCTCAAAGATCGTGATGTAGGTGGTCAGATACCATGAAAGCCTGACTTCATGGTTGATGTGGCTTTGTCCGACATGATGTGACAGCTCGAAAGCTTCCAGGGCCTCGATGTCACCATAGGTCTTTTCCAAATGGGCCCTCATCAGCTGAGTATGGTGCTCCAGGGATGACACTGACTCGATTAGGTCCAGCATTTCGGGAAAGGTATTCACCCGGGTTTCGAAAAGTTTGACGAACCGATCAATTACCTGATCAATTGCCTTTGATCTAGACTGGGATTTACGGATGTTTTCCATGGCTGACCATGGCCGTGTCCTTCTTCGGGCCGACGGCTGGGTGTTGGAATTGAGTATTTACGGATGTGGCCAACTTTTCTAAACCTGCATCAGTTGTTGCTGCCGTATCGCAATGGGAATATCCGTTTCTCATCTGGAATAAACAAACGAACCGTCAATTGTGATAAACGCTGGATAACGAATCCAGGAAATACTAGATGGAATAAGGTGGCTCACAAGCATGTGATTTGATTCAGGGCCGGATTTGGTATTAATGCATCCGGGCAACTGCGGTTCACTTTGTTGAATTTAATAAATTCACATCGTCGGAATCTTTAAATCTGGTCAGCCGGTCAGCGTTGGTCGATCAACTCGACAAACGCCATCTTTAAGGGGGGAAATAGCGCTAGCGGCGAAGACGTTACAGGGTTTATTGTGTCACCTCCCCAAGATGGGCAGAGACCGTGGGCATCCGATTAAGGCCATATACCCCTGTTTAACCTTACACCGGCACCTCTAAAACAGTGCTCCGATGGACGCTTTGTCTGCAGCATTGATTTGGGACAAAGAAACCTAAAGCGTTGCAGGTGTTCTCAAAAAAATAAATATGTTGTCACCCAGACAGTCTGTCGTGCAATGGATCTTATGTAGGACAGCGCGCTGGGGCCCGAGATCTAAATAGTCCTTCAGAACGAGTGGACGAATCCAAGACAGTTCTTTTGCCCCCAGTGTAAGGACGGGCACAATTCAGGGTATATGTAAGGG
>JAJYDM010000023.1 GCA_021777475.1 Actinomycetes bacterium
TTGCTGGTGCCAGAGTCCACGCGAGCGCGATAGTGACCAACTCGATCATTGGACACAATGCTGTAATTCCACCCGGAACGTCAATCCTGGACGGCTCGGTCATTTCACACCGGGCATCGGTTGAGGTAGGGTCAACTATTAAAGGTCAGCGGGTACCTACGTGAGTGCTGACTGCGTCGTCGTCACTGGCGGTGCCGGATTCATTGGTTCTCACGTTGTCGACAGGCTTCTGGAAATTGGCTTCAAAGTAGTAGTCGTCGATGATTTCTCGGCAGGTTCTATGGCGAATCTGGAGGATGCCTCAAGATATGGTAGTCAGCTCCAGGTAGTTCAACAGGACATTGCCAGCAAGGATTTGCAGTTACTAATGGAAAGGGTGACTCCACGCTTCGTGTTCCATCTCGCTGCTCAAGCGGATGTCAGGCGTTCAATGTCAGACCCCCTGGGTGACGCTTTGGTGAACGTTGTGGGAAGTCTCAATGTGATTGAGTCGTCGTATAGGTTTGGGGTTGAGCGATTGGTCTATTCTGCGAGTGGTGGAACTCTGTATGGTGAACCTGACCTCTCGCTCCTCCCATTGACGGAAAGTGCCCGGCATCATCCGCTTTCAAATTATGGCGTTTCGAAGAAAGCGGTTCTAGACTATCTAGCCGCCTACGGATCGCTTTACGGAATGGAGTATGTGGCGTTGGCTTTGGCCAATGTTTACGGACCCAGACAGGACCCGCACGGAGAGTCCGGAGTGGTGTCAATTTTCGCCGGTAACTTGGTGTCCGACCAGCCCTCGGTGATATTTGGTGATGGTGAACAGACCAGGGATTTCGTGTACGTCGCCGATGTCGTTGATGCCTTTGTGAGATCCCTTGACGCCGGAGCAGGCGAATTATTTAATATCGCGAGTTCCCGGGAGACCTCCGTGAATGAACTTTATTGGGAAATGGCAAGACTCCAGGGGTCAGTTTTGGAGCCGAAGTATCTGCCGGGCCGCACAGGAGAGCTGAAGCGATCCTGCCTATCCAACCAGAAAGCATGCGAGATACTACAGTGGGAACCCACGGTCGCAATGAATGAGGGCCTGTCTCGGGTGATCAAATGGGTCCGGGATAAAAGCTGACTATCTGAAAAGGTCTTCTGATGGATCCCGGATGATCTCTTTGGCGATGGACGAACGTCTAAAAACTTCTTCGTCTAAGCCTCGAACTATTACTACCGGAGTCCCTCCTGCTTTAGGCTTTGCCAGTTCCGCCGCAGCGGCGATTTCGTCTGCGATGGCGATCTCGGTGGCAACCAGGACTCTGCCTTTGCTGTCCTTCGTACCTCTCAAGTCCAAGATTGCCGCAATACCGGCGCACCCCAACGCCACGTCGGTTACGCCCTTTCTCCAGGTTCTCCCAAAGGTGTCGGTGATAACCACACCCAGTTTCAGACCTGTCTTGTTTGAGAGTTGCTTTTGAATTCGCCTGGCTGACAGGTCGGGATTACTCGGTAGAAGTACGGCATATCCTTCGTCAACGTTTGAGAGGTCGATGCCGGAATTCGCGCAGACATAGCCTTGATGGGTCTCAGTGATTATAAGGCTGCCGCGCCGTCTGAGGACACGCCTGGCCTCAGAGAGGATCAGGGTTTCAAAGGCCTTCTCATCATGATGATCAATGGCCACTACTCTGCCTTCGGCTTTGGATACGATCTTTGAAGTCACGGTCACCACGTCGTAGTCTCGCAGTTCGCAACTCGCCATGATGATATCAGCAAGATTGTCGCCTTTGTGGATCTCCCCGATGCCTTGAGGCGCAAAGAGCGAGATCAATTCGGGCCCCCGCCGATCATGTCAAGAGCAGTCTTTGCCAGGAGCCTGGAAACCTCGACGTTGTCCATTAGGGTGTTCGTCACAGCAGTCTCTATTCCCAGGGCACGGATGTCAGTCGCGAGGTTGGCGTCAGCACTATCAATGACAATCGCTGAAATGATTTTTCTGTAGTATTGGGCGACTCCCAATGCAGAAGGTCCGAGTCCAAGTTCCGACATTAGCTTCGCGGCTGGCCCTTTTACCGCCTCTCCAGCGATGATGGGTGAAACTGCGACAACCTTGTCGCGCCTGCGCAGTAAAAGATCGGTTATCCCTGGAACTGAGAGGATAGGCCCAATTGAAAGGACAGGATTGGATGGTGCGATCAAAATAGCGCTGGCAGTCTCAAGGGTTTGAATCACCTCGTCCGTCGCCGTTGCTTCTTCCGCACCATCATAGATGACACGTGAAATTATTGGACGATGAGCGTGTTGAACGAAGTACTCCTGAAAACTCATCCTTTTTTCCACTCCTGCTGACACTGAGAATAGGACCGTTCTGAGGTGGCCATCTGTGACCGGGAGAATCTTCGGTTTGACGTTCCACCGCTTGCGCATCCGGTCGGTAATCTCGGTGAGCGTAACTCCTTCTCTCAAGAGCTGCGTTCGGAACAGATGTGTGGCAAGGTCCATATCCCCAAGCCTGAACCAGGTTAGTCCTCCGTATGCTGCCAGAGCATCCATGACCCGCCAAGTCTCTCCATTGAGACCCCATCCAGTTTCAGGGTTGATCGATTCACCAAGTGTGTATATGACCGTATCGATATCGGGGGAGATGTGGAGCCCATGCAGTTCTTCATCATCTCCAACGTTGGAGATGATGAAGATGTCTTGAGGGTCAATCAGATTAGCCATGCCAAGGGCAAATCTGGCTGCGCCTACGCCTCCAGAAAGTATCGCAATCACACAGGGAACCTTAGTATTTGGACGCGGTCCAATACGCAGGCGAGTCGCTTTTCTGATTCTGGGATTAGCTTTGGTTCAAACCTGCCGGGGTCAAGCTCTATGATCATGGAGATGGAATTGCGGGAAACGCATGTGGAGGGTCGGCCACGATTGAGAGTTGCATATGAGGCCACTGCATTACTGGGTTTTCGTACTGGCGTGGGCGAGTTTTGCTATGGTGCGCTAAATGCGCTGGCGCGAATCGAGTCGCTTGACGTGAATGCATTTGCGATCAGTCACCGGCGACGCCATATGTTGAAGCAAGAGCTTCCCGCAGGAGTGGGATTTAGCGACTGGATCATGCCGGCTCGACCCCTGCACGCAATGTGGAACAGGTACAATTTTCCTCCACTAGAACTGTGGGACCGCAGGGTCGATGTCGTGCACGGTACAAATTTTGTGGTTCCGCCAACCTATTCAGCTGGGAAGGTTGTTACAGTACATGACCTCACCACGCTTCGGTTCCCAGAAATGTGCGATGCAGCGACCTTGGTTTTTCCAAAGATGGTTCAGCAGGCGATTGACGGCGGTGCGTTTGTCCATACGCCGTCATATTTCGTGGCTCAGGAGGTGATGGAGAACTTTAGGGTCGACCCTGCAAAAGTTGTAGCCATTCATCACGGGATTCCTCTTCTTGACCCAAGCGTAGATCTCGACGCTGCCCAAGTGGGACCGCTCGTCGGCAGGAGATTTGTTCTCGCGCTGGGAACTGTGGAGCCGCGCAAAGATTATCCTATGCTGGTGCGAGCGTTTGATGAGGTCGTGCAGCATGAACCTGATCTTATTCTGGTGATTGCCGGGAAAGACGGCTGGGGATCAAGCGATCTAACCAGCGTGATTACCAGTGTCAAATCGAGATCCAAGATTTTTAGGCTCGGATATGTGACGCCGGCTACCAGGCAATGGCTGCTTAAGAACGCCACGGTTTTTGCCTATCCCTCAATCTATGAAGGTTTTGGTTTCCCTCCCCTGGAGGCGATGTCTCTCGGCACGCCCGTTGTCTCCACGACCTCGGGGGCGTTGGCCGAAGTCCTGTCTGACGCTTGCGCTTTGCTGGTGAAAAGCGGAGATATGAACGGTTTGGCGACTGGCCTTATGCGTTTGGTTGGCGATGAATCCGAAAGGGCGCGCCTGAGCCAGGCAGGTCTTGAGCATGTAAACAGGTTCTCCTGGGACCTCTGCGCAAGTGAATTGGCGTCTCTCTATCAATTGGCGGGTCGGAAATAGAATGGGCAACGAGGCCAGGAAAAGCGTATTTCTCATTGCCGAACAACTTCGTGCGAAAGTTCCGGGTGGAATCGGTACGCACACGACTGCGTTGTTGAGTGCAATTTCCGGTCTTAAAGATGATTTTCCCGATCTCGAATTCCGAGTTATTGCCTCAAGTCAGAAGGGGAGTGATCCCCTTGACCAGTTTGACATTCCGGTTCGCTGTCTGCCATTCGGGCATGAGGTGTTCATGCGCCTAAGTGAGGTGAAGATTCCCTTTCTTGGGCAAAGACCCGGCGTTTATCATAGTTTTTCAATGTGGGTACCACCGGTGCACATGAAATCGCAGAAGTTGGTATGTACGGTTCATGACATCGCTTTCATCACAAATCCGAGTTTCTTCACCAAGCGCGGAGTGTCGTGGCACTCGCGACAGCTGCGAACCATCGCCAAGGGTGGATTTCCCATCGTCGCGGTATCGGAGCGGACCAAAGATGCGCTTATTACCTCTGGGATCAGCCATCAAAGAGTCACTGTCATCGAGTCTGGGGCTGATCATCTTGGTAACCCCGATACGAAGGGTTGCGAGGCTCTTCTGCAATCGCTCAGTATCAGCAAGGACTTCATTCTCAGTGTTTCGACGCTTGAGCCGAGGAAGAACTTGAAGGGCCTGATCGCTGCCTACCATCAGCTACGCATTTCAAATTCTTCTGTTCCCGATTTGCTTATAGTTGGTCCATCTGGCTGGGGCGAATCGACGGAAGGCGAGACAGGTGTGCATTTTCTGGGAAACGTCTCAAACCAGGTTCTGGTGGCACTTTATAAGTCTGCAATGTTTTTGACATATGTGCCGTTTGAGGAGGGTTTTGGATTGCCGGTTGTGGAAGCGATGTCCCTTGGGCTTCCGGTGCTCAGCTCTGATGTACCATCAGCTAAAGGTGCGGTCGAACTGATTGACCCAAAGAGCGTTGAGTCAATTTCAGCCGGCATGTCCAGGCTGATTGTCGATGATCAGAGAAGGCGGGCGTTGACTCAGCAGGGTTTGGCTAGGACAGCGCAGCTGACATGGGCAGGCGCGGCCCGTAAACACATGGAACTATGGGAGCGGATGTTGTGGCAAAGCAACGCCTAGTCATTGATGTATCAAGCGTTCCAGCCCGGCCTGCGGGGGCAGGTAGATATGCCATCGAACTGGTTTCAAACCTTCGTCAACTCACGGACGGCTTCGAATTGATATCTAAATCCGCTGACGTGGAATTTTGGGAGGGTACTGCATCGGCACCAGTGGTGTTAAAGTCGCCTGACAGGCGTTCACTGAGGATAGTTTGGGAAGAGATAGTCCTCGCGAGACAGTTGAGAAAAAATCTGGCGGGCATTTACCACGGTGTCCACTACACAATTCCGCGCGGGTACAGGGGAGCCAGGATATCCACGATCCACGACTTGACCATGATTGAGCATCCCGAGTGGCATGAGAGGATCAAGGTGGCCTATTTCTCGAGGGCAATCCGTTATGCGGTTGAGAAGGCGGACGCGATAATCGTCCCCAGTGAATTTACCAGGTCACGGTTGGAAACACACTTTGGCAGGTTGGAGAACGTGAGCGTTATATATCACGGTGTCGACCACACACGCTTCAGGCCGCTTGCTACCGCAGCTGAGCCGGGCCGCGAAGAAGATGAACGGCAAATTCACCCCCGAGAGAGGGTTGTGCTACATATTGGGACTATTGAGCCTAGAAAGAATCTCGAAAATCTTGTGAAGGCGTTTGATATTCTTGCTTCTGAGGATCCAAACGTCAGGCTGGTATTGGTTGGCCAGAAAGGCTGGAAGTCGGAGACGGTCTATTCTAGGATCGCTGCTTCGAAGCATTGCGAGCGGATCCAACAGATCGGATACCTTCCTGAGGAGGAGATGTTGAAGGTGGTACATCGTTCCTCCTGCGTGGCCTATCCGTCTTTCGCGGAGGGTTTTGGGCTTCCCGTATTGGAGGCCATGGCGGCGGGGGTACCGGTAGTGACTTCGGCTAAATCGGTGATGGAGGAGGTGGCGGACGGGTGCGCTTGGCTTTGCGATCCAGAGGATCCCGCCGACATTTCTGAAAAGATGTCAAGGGCGATGTCGGGTTCGATAGACGCGGGATTGAAGGTTGCCCAGGGCATCTCGAAATCGCAGGAGTTCAACTGGAGCAACACCGCTAGAAAACATCTTGATATTTATACTGCCCTGGGATTTGGTTGGGAAAGTTAGCATTAGCTCATGAAGGCTTTGGTAACAGGTGGTAGTGGATTTGTAGGCGGGCATTTGAGAGACTATCTGGTCTCAATGGGCGATGAGGCGACGCTATTGGATCCAGCTGTTGACATCGGAGATGAGGCCGCTCTTTCGCATGCGATGGACTCGTTGTCAAGCAGGTCAATTGAAACCATCTATCATCTGGCAGCACAGGCGAATGTGGGAGAGTCCTTCGGGTCGTCACACGAAGTATTTAGGGTGAACGTTATGGGCACTCTTAATTTGTTGGAAGCTGCCCGGAGAGTTTTTCCAAGAGCGAGGATTATAATCGTGTCATCCTCGGAGGTATATGGACGTGTGAGTTCCAACCTATTGCCAGTGAATGAGGACTCTCCCGTCGCACCGTTGTCTCCGTATGCGGCATCCAAGATTGCAGCTGAGCAGGTCGCCATGCAGGCATTCCGCGCTTCTGGCCAGCGGGTGATAATAGCCCGTCCGTTCAACCACATCGGACCCGGTCAATCGGATAGCTATGTGGTATCCGCGCTGGCTAAGAGGGTTTTATTGGCACAAAGGGATGGCATCAGCTCAATTCGGGTTGGGAATCTGGAGTCGCGGCGGGATTTTACCGATGTCCGTGACGTGGTTACGGCCTATCGAAAGATGGCTGAGGCTGGTGTGGCAGGCACGGTCTACAACGTTTGTTCGGGTCAGTCGCTTTCCATAAGTTGGCTAGCTGAGAGGATTATCGAATTGACAGGCGCGAAGGTTGTGTTGGAACGTGATCCACGACTTGTCAGGGACGTCGAGGTGAGCAATATCTATGGAGACTCGTCAAGGTGCCGCTCGGAATTATCATGGAAACCAGCGATATCAATTGAGGAAAGTCTTAAAGATGTTCTAGAGTGGTGGTCAATTCGCCTAGAAGCCTACTGAACCTTCGTTGCAGGCTGTTCTTGAGCACCATGGAATGCTGGAAAGTCAGAACCGAGATCCCGACAACGATATAGGCCAAGTCGGTGAGCGACTCCTTATTTGGCGACCCATTATTTTCCATTTCTCCATTCTAATTTGTCCGACTTCAAAGGCAGTGGATTATTTGCAGAATCGAGCCAATAGCTGTTGTGAAACTAAAGCAGAATATATTAACGCGGTAGCCCACCGCGAGTCTTATCTGAGAAGAGGGGTGCAGGATCAAACCGGCGTTGGATCTGGGCAGTTGGATATGTCGCGGCAGGGCCAGTTCTCTGGAGAACTTCTAGCGTGATAGCGGAAGCCACGTTATCATGTGGCGTGTGCACTCTCCATAAAACTGTTTCCCTTGATGCAGCTTTATCTCGGAATTGAATTATGATCGGTAGCTTGTCATTAGAAGTTCAAGTTTTTGGTGCGCAGTTTGCAACCGATTGAGGGTACCCTGAATACTCTGATGCCTAGTGCGCCTCATGTTGTAGCAATCACAGTTGTTCATGATCCGGGAACTTGGTTCCAAGAGATGCTCAATTCGCTGCGCGATTGCGATTATCCCAATTTATCCTACGTGTTTATTGACACTTCCACCGACGTCGATGCAACCGAGGCTATTCTCGACACCTTGCCAGGCGCAACAATTATTAACGAGCCGTCCAGTCTTGGTTTTGCGGCCGCGTGCAATATTGGCGCCCAGCATGCAACCCGTGCCACCCATCTGCTTTTCTGTCACGACGATGTCGCTTTCGCACCCGACGCTATTCGCAAGATGGTTGAGGAGGCGTTTTTGATGAATGCGGGGGTGGTGACGCCTAAATATCTGGTGTGGAACTCCCCTTCGCAAATAGTCGCTCTTGGGGCCTCTATGGACAGAACTGGCACAGTAGCCAGTCGGGTGGATGTCGGCGATCTCGACCAGGGCCAGTATGACGTTTCTCAGGAGGTACTTGTAGCCCCGGGTGGTGCGATGCTGATTCGAAAGGATCTTTTCGACGCTATCAAAGGGTTCGACGAGAAGATGTTTCTCTATTATGAGGACGCCGACATTTCTTGGCGGGCACAGATCGCAGGGGCGCGGATTGTAGCTGCGCCCCTTGCAAGGGTTAGGCACCTGGGGGTCTCAACGCAGGGGGCGAGGCGTTCCCGTGGTGGAAGGCGAAAGAAGGAGAACGCAACCGTCAGGACTCGTTTGCCCCGGCATGATCGGCTACGGTATTCCCGAAAGAATCAGCTTCGTGCACTTCTGGCAAACACCAATGGTTACGCGAGGTTTGTTTCTGTCTTTCAATATTTCATTCTGTCGATTGTTGAGTCCCTCTATTTCTTCACTACCGGAAAGCCGAAGATAGCGTTTTCGATCGTTGAATCGTGGTCGGTAGTCCTGACGAATAGGCCATCGGTGAGAAAGAAGCGAAAGGCGATTCGTAGCTATCAGTCTAAGTCGGATGCGGCTCTGCGGAAACAGATGATACGCGGCAGTGCCAGAGTCAAAGGCTTTGTGAACAGCAGGAAGAACTTTAGAGCGCAGGGTGAGGAGGCGCGGCGAGTTTCCGCCTGGAGGGACTACTCTTCTGAAAGATCTCTTCTGGACCGACTCACTAAACCAAGTTTCAGGCAGTCCAAGGATTCTGGCCGCTTTGACGAAAGTGATTCAGTCACTATCGCTCTCGCGCGGATTTCGCGGGTCTTCATGTGGCTGATGGTTGCATTCGTGATAGTAGGTACACGTCACTTGACGGTTGGCGCGATACCATTGTACGGTCAGTTTTTGCCGTTTGGTCCTGCGCATACCCTCGTCTCCACCTACTTTTCCGGATCTATCCATAGTCATGCGGCGATTGCACCGCCGCCAACAGCGGATTTAATTCTTGGTGTCCTCGGTTACGTGTTCTTTGGTGGGACCGGTTTCGAAGCGAATATTGTGATAATCGCGCTGATCGCAATGGGACTTGCTGGTGCGTTTCGAATTGTTGCAGACTTCCGAAACCGGACCGCGGCTTACGCGGCAGTTGGACTTTATGCGATCGGACCTATTCTTGGGGGAGTAATTTCCTCAGCGTCGCTTAGCGGTTTGGTGATCTACGGGTTGGGTCCCTGGTTTCTCATTAGGTTGCTCCGCCTGTCCAATGTTCCGGGAATTTTCAGGTCACCGCGGCTTTCGACACGGTATGAATTTACCGTTGAAGGGATTTGGCTGGCGCTGATTATTGCGTTTGCTCCGTCATTCCTGGTTATTTTTGTACTTGTAGCGCTCGTGGTCGGGATAGTTGGGAGTCGGCTCAGGTATCTCGGCTCTGCTAAGAGGTACCTGGCGACTCAGGCAGGTGCGCTTGGGATTGCCGCCGTACTCAATTTGCCGTGGTTGGTGACTTTCTTCATGCCAGGTGCACGAGAGTCCGCACTCTTTGGGTCGGGTGGACCTGCCCATTTAAGTGTTCTGTGGCTCCTGCTTTTGCGGGTGTCCCCTGAAGCCTCGGTAGCTCCGTTGTTTGGCGCATACCTAATTGCTTTCCTGGCCTCACTTGTCTTTGTCAGGGAGCGAAAAGCAGACAGGGTCCTTACCTTGTTTGCAGTATTTTGTTCAATTGAGGTGATAGCGGTTTTCTCCTCCTATGGAGGTTTCGGACAAGATCCGGTACCTCTTACGGTTATTCTGCCCTTGGCGTACCTCGTCGCGGTGATTGCGATTGGGTCGGGAATTGAGGCCGCATTCACTGCGCTGCCAAGAATGAGGATCGGCTGGCAGCACATTGCAGTCGTGTTAAGCACCCTTTCGATCTTGGTAGCCAGTTATTCAATGTTGGGGAAGAATACGACGGGTCGTTATCAGCTGGTTTCGCAAGGTTATGAGTCGAGTCTTGGCTGGATGGTACCCAACTCTGCATCCAATCCCGGAAAGGTTTTGTGGTTGGGAAGGCTGGGCACGTTGCCCGTAGGTTCTTACCAAATATCAAGTGATATGGCAGCCGGAATTTCCGAGGTTGGGAGTCCCACCATTGGCTCTCTGTTTCCAGCGGCGAATCCTGGAGTCGAAAAGGGGGCATTAGACGCTATTACAACTGCCATGAAAGAGGACACTGTTTACCTTGGTCGTCAATTGGCCAGTTTGAGAATTAAGTACGTAGTCATTCCCCAGTCATCACTTTCAAACCCATCTTTTCTGACTAGTGATTTCAATCTGATGCTCTCACGTCAACGCGACCTCAATCAACTTGTTGCCGATCCATCCGTTGTTGCCTTTTCGGTTCAAGATCACCTTAAGATGCCTTTGTCCGCGCACCTGGGCATGGTCGATTCGATGCTTAATGTCCTGAGGATATTGATCGAATTTGCGGTGGCGATCCTCTGGGTCGGGCTGATCGAGGCGGCGGTCAGCAGAAGATCGGTTGCGATATGGCTGGCAAGAAAGTTTCTTGGCACAAGGTTTGGTCAGTCAGTTGCGACCATTGGGAGGTTGTTTCGCTGGATCGTGAATTCAGAGAACGTCTCCAAAACCAGACGGGTCCCGGTGAGCGCGGGTTTCGTGGCTGGCACGGCCGAGGTGTCGCAATCTGTTGTCGGAGCCGATACCCAACCCAAGTTCAAACATGTAAAAATCACTTCGGTGGTACCTGGTAATAATGAGTCCGGTGACTCGGCCGGTACGCAGGTGTTTAATGGCGAAGACTAGACGACGACAGGCTTCAAAAGGCTTTTCTAGGTCGCAGTTGTCCTTGATGGCAATGATAGTCGTCTTTGGTTTAGCCATTGGTGGAATAGGCGTGATCATCGGCAACTTTGGGGCCAAGAATCCTATTAGAACAGCCACTTTGCAAGCCACCGCAAGACTTGCGGTGGCAAGTGTCTCCCCGCTCAACTCCGACTCCTCCTCTTGGTACTGCAACTGGTATCTTCCCGGTCAAAGCGGCCTAACCGCTGCAACAGTCCTACTCGCTAACACCTCCTCCAAAGAGTTGACGGCCAACGTGAAGACATATGCGGGAAACGCCCAGCAGAGCCGCTCACTTAAAATTCCGCCCCATAGCTTCCTCAGATATCCGGAAACTGTCACGCCAACTGTCCAGTTCGGAGCAGTGTCTTTTGTGGCCAACGGGGGCGGTACCGTCGCCGAGATGGAAATAGCCGGTCAGCATGGTACGGCGGTCTCTCCCTGTAATTCCTCGCCATCGGCAGAGTGGGTGGCACTTGGGTCAGATACACTCCCCGGTTCCGCATCCGGAATATCGATATTCAACCCATTCGGTCAGGATGCCGTGGTGGACGTGTCAATGAGTTCCGGTTCACAGAAGTTTGCTCCAGGTCCACTTCAGGGACTCGTTATCGCCCCGTATTCGTCTAACAACATTGACTTGACGCAGTATTTTTCGGGGCAGTCGCACGTGGCGGTATCGGTGAAGTCAAGGATTGGCCGGATCGTCCTCAGCGGTATCGTCCAACGCAATTCTAGTGGAGACACGGGCTTGGCGGCATTGGCAACCTTTCCGGCAACGGCCTCTCAGTGGAGCTTCCCCGTGGGAGAGCTTTCGGCTAACCAGAACCAGGAAATTCTGGTTTATAACCCGAACTCCACTAAAGTGTCGGTGAAGTTAAAGTTTTCATATCTTGACTTGACGGCTGTCGCTTCTTCCTCGACTGCAACGACTGCCGATGTCACCACAAGTTCCAGTATTCCAGACAGTCAATCGGCCAACAAAAGTCAGAACATAGGCGCCGGTTACGAACTTCTGCAATCGGTTGCGGCAGATTCTGTGAGCACAATCTCCGTTAAGGCACAGACAGCTGTCCAGGCTGGGCTCAGTTATCAGGTCAGCCTGACTGTCGCTGGCGGATTGGGCGTGGTCGCAGCGGATGAATATATAGGGTCAGTTTCGAATCCGAACGTTGGATATCAGGTTGTAGGGGGCACACCCCTTTCAAGCCAGCACTGGATTGCACTTTATGACCCGTCCTTCATTGGAGTGGCGAACGCACAGGCGTGGTTGGCGACTGTGGGTACAGGAAATAACTATCCCGAATCGGAGAAAACCCCGTTGGTGGACCTTGGACCAACCTATCTGGCTCCACCTGGCAAGATACCCGCCTCGCTGCCCACCGCCCAGGCGCAGTTGGCGCATTCCTCTAACAAGGTGCTTAAGACCCCCACGCATCTGAATTCGGTGGGGGCTCTGTCTCCGACTGTCACTGGAATTATTGTCTCCTCCAAGAGCGCGTTCACTCTTGGGTCGGTCATGGGCACCACCCCGGCAGACATGTATGTTGTGCCAGTTCTACCTTTCGCGAATTAGAAGTGGCCGTTCTTTATTGGATACGTATTCATATGTGTGTTTATGTTAAGTTTCCGACCGATACGACCTTTTGGGCCCAGCGCGGGGCGCTGGGGATGATGGAGTAATGCGATATGGCTAGTTCAATGGCGCCGCAAGGGCGGGAATCTTATTACGCCGATTACTTTGTCCATTGGCATTTGGCGCAACTCTCGGCATTTCAGCGAGGTGCTTGGTTGACGGGTTTTATTTCGGGGGAATTGTATGGATATTATGCGCAGGGAAATTGCAATTTGTACCAGGATGTTGGTTGAAGTTGGCATCTTGGAGTACAGCGGCCACATTAGCTCGAGGTTGCCAAGCGGGGACGAATTTCTTATTCAACCGGTGGACGATGTTCGGTCTGCACTTGAACCGTCGCGGCTTCTTGTGGTTGGTCTTGACGGCGCAGTCATAGAAGGCGAAGGCAAGCCTCCGTCAGAGACCGCAATTCATGCTGAAATCTACAAGGCCCGTCCCGATGTGAAGGCTGTTGCGCATTTTCATCACGATCCAACCACCATGTTGTCCATGGTGAGGAATCGGCCTTGGGTACCCATGAAGAATCATGCAAGTCGTTGGCCAGAGGGAGTCCCAATCCATCACGATGCATCTCATATTTCCTCAGTGGAGCAGGGTCAGGAACTGGCTAGAACCCTTGGGGATGCTAACGCAGCGCTTCTAAGGGGACATGGTGAGGTTGTCGTCGCCGAAGGGGTTAAGGCTCTGTTTTCCGACATTGTTCATTTTGTCGAGAACGCCAGCGCCATTTCCAGTGCCGCACTTCTTGGTGAAATTGAACCTTTGACTTCTGAGGATCTCGAGAAGTTTCAAGCCACATTTAACCGCGAAAAGCATTCGCGGAAACTCTGGGCCTACTACACCGTAACTGCGGCAAACAAGGGTGCGATTCCAGTCGACTGGCTTGATGACTAAATTTCAGTCCAGGCCTTTATACGCCCGGTTTGCCAATGCGATTTATTAAGACCTATGCAAAGTAGTTCACGATGAGTGACTGCAATGGCTGGCTTGAGTGTTTACCGCCAGCGTACGATTTGGTCGTTGGGTGATTATCTAAGGAACCCCTGAGAACTCACAAAGAATGTGAGTGTTATTGGCCATCCAATGTAGGTGCATCCTGTGATAGCGAATGGTTAAATCGCATGTCATTGGGCATGAATTGCTCAGTACGTATACTGAACAAATAATGATATAATCATATAATTAGCTTGACGAGATGGTCATAATCTGCTAGAAAATTTGAATGCAACTCGGCGGTTGCGGTTTTCCTTCATTGGGGGTTGAAGGGTGCGGATGTCATCTGGGGGATCCACTAGTGAAGGTCATCGGCGAACGTCGGTTGTCTGTTTATAAGTTGCGTTGTGCAACTCATACGTAGAGACTCATATGGGGGGAAGTTGAAGACAAAACTTTTAGGGCTTACCTTGATCTCGGCACTTTTAATCAGTGCTTGTGGATCTAGCAGCTCCACGGCAAGCTCCACTGCAACCACTGCAGCAGGTTCTTCTGCTACAACGAGTGCAGCGGGTCAGCCCTCAACAGCAACTCAGCTGAATTTCAATGCGGATGGAACCCCGAATCTAAAGGGTTTGAGCTTTGCAATTGGAAATGCAGCTGGAAGTGCCCACATCGGTGACACCAATGTGTATGACATGGTCCAGTTCCTGAAAAAATGGGGTGCCACGGCAACCCAGACAAATGCGTCAAAAAATGCACCTGAACTGGCCGTTGCCAGCGGTTCGCTTGACTCGGCGTCAGGCCCGCTTCCAACGGAAGTCGATGCTGGACTCGTGGTATTTGGTCCAAACCAGGCTCGTCTCGACGATGTGCTGCTGGCCAAGACCAGCATTGCTTCACTCTCTGATCTCAAAGGTCAGAAAGTTGCGATCTGCTGTGACGCGTCTCCTGACGGCGTTCTCTTGACCGCAGTGTTGCAGAAGGCCAACCTCACCCAATCTCAGATCACGATTCAGAAGACCGGTGCCAGCAGTGCATCGCTTCACGCTCTGATTGCAGGACAGGTTGATGCAGCCTTCGTCCACTCCAATGCCGTTCCAACTGCAGGTAGTGGCTTCCACGTGCTAGGTGTTGGTGCTACCATTCTGCCTCAATACGCAGACAGCTTTATGGCCGCGGAAAGCTCGTGGCTCAAGTCACACCCAGCCATGGCAGAAGCTATTGATCTGGCTTGGCTCGCATCGGCAAAGCTGTTCAACACCGACGAGGCATCATGGGTAAAGGCTGCCGCGGCTTACACCAAGAACGCGGACACTACGGCTCAGTACCAGGCCGCTTG
The DNA here is from genome assembly GCA_021777475.1 of Actinomycetes bacterium. Taxonomy (GTDB): domain Bacteria; phylum Actinomycetota; class Acidimicrobiia; order Acidimicrobiales; family Acidimicrobiaceae; genus SCQM01. The sequence continues at coordinate 14,824 of JAJYDM010000023.1, forward strand.
GAAGGAGCTTCAGGGAATCCAGGGCTGGCCGACTGCGCAGTCGACGGTGACTTCATCTGTTGTGTCGTTCAACCTCAACATCGCCAAGCAGCAGAACGCGCTCAAGGGTCCAGGCTTGAATCCAGTATCGCAGCTCATGGACTTGACGCCCTGGAATAGTGCCTGGGCACAGTTCAGCGCTCACGAAAGTGCATTCTAAGTGGCGAAAGAGATAAATGATGGGCTCGCATCTGGCGAATCTACGGCTACAAGCCTCCTGGGTAACTTCCAGGAGGCTTCGGCCAATGTCATAGATGATGCAGGAAGTGGATTGATGCAGACTGCAGGTAATTTGATTTCAGATAAGCCAAAGGCACGGGGTTTATCACAGAATCAGAAAGTGCGTGTCGCGCGATGGGTTGCCGTGATAATAGTCCTCTGCCTTTGGCAGCTTTCGGGGCTGGTCTTGAAGCCAATATTTATTTCAACCCCGACAGCCATTGTAAGTTCTTTTTTTCATCTGATCGGTGATGGGCGTTTACCTAAAGCGTTCTTTCAGAGTTTGTACGAAATGTTGCTCGGCATCTTGATAGCTGGGATTGTGGGCGTTGGAGTCGGTCTCCTGATGGGGCGGGTTCGCATAGTGGAGCGTGCCCTTGAGCCTCTTGTTGCTTTTGGGAACGCGACTCCGTCCATAGCTCTCCTGCCGGTAATGGAGGTTTGGTTCGGCCTTGGGACCAAGGCAAGGGTCGCATTTATCATGGTCATCTGCATGTGGCCAATGCTCGTCAATACATACGCGGGAGTCAAAGCTGTCAGGGGAAGCTATACCGATGTTGGTAAGGCGTTTGGTCTAAGTGGATGGACTCAAACCTGGAAGGTGTATTTGCCAGGCACCGTGCCTTTTATTTTCATTGGCATACGAATTGCGTTGGCAGTAGGTGCCGTTGGAATGATCCTTGGAGGATCAGAGATCGGCGATACCGGCTTGGGTGGTTTGAGTGACACATTTGGCAGTTACAGCCAGACCGCAGATCTTGTGGCAACGATTGTCACCACGACCGGTTTGGCACTAGTTCTTTTCTCGGTTGCTCGGAAAATCCAAGGCTGGCGTTTCCCGTGGATAGCCGATACTTCAGCAGGAAGGCGTACCGTATAATGACTTACGAATCACAGGCCGATGCAAGGATTGGCGGATCTACGACTATGGAGCACGGAGCCTCGGTGCAGACGGATCGCCCGATCCTTGAAGTGAAAGGTATGTGCAAGACGTTCTTCACCAAGGAGCGCACAGTAATTGCCCTCGATCATGTGGACTTGGCGGTTCACCAGGGTGAATTCATTTCTTTGGTTGGTCCAAGTGGTTGTGGCAAGACTACTCTTCTCAGAATTATTGATGGTCTTGAACTAGCTGATGCCGGCGAGAGAACTCTCGAAGGCGTTCCTCTGTCGGGGATATCTCAAGATATGGCCTACGTCTTTCAAGATATAAACCTTCTCCCTTGGCGTTCAGTCTTGGATAATGCAGCTCTCGGTCTTGAGGCGCGCGGAATGAGCAAGCAGGAGCGGCGAGAGAGGGCGATGGAGGTCCTTGAGATGGTTGGACTTGCGTCATTTGCGGGTTCACCCCCGTATACCTTGTCTGGAGGAATGCAGCAACGAGTGGGTGTAGCGAGAGCCTTGGCGGTACGCCCGAAGGTACTTCTCATGGACGAGCCATTTGGACAGTTGGACAACTTCACGCGAGAGGCGCTACAGATCGAGATTGCTCACCTTTGGTCAAAGCTCGGAATGACTATCATATTTGTCACTCACGACGTTGACGAGGCTATCTTTCTCTCAGACCGCATCGCGCTTTTCCAGCCGGCTCCGGGACGCATAACGGAAGTCGTGAATGTGGATCTGCCTCGTCCTAGAATGGAATATGACGTCCGGGCCCAACCTAGGGCAATTGAACTCCGCAGCCACATCATGGAGCATTTGCGTGCCGGTAAGGGGATGCCGGAATGAGCATGAAGGTCGCTGACATCGCAGTTGACGAAGAGTTGGCAAGGCGCATGCCAAAGCCGCCAAAGCCAAGTCTTTCCCAACGGAGCTGGATGGTGATTGTCGCTCCCCTCGCAGTTGTGGGTATTATTGCCGGATCATGGGCAATCGTAGCGAGTTATGTGAACCCTGTGTTGATACCGTCGCCTCAAAGGGTTGTGCGCGACTTTGGTACCTTGTTTGCACGGGGGACTGCCCAGGGTGCGCTTGCAATTTCTATTCGGGAACTCTACATAGGCATGTTCATTGGGTTGGCCGCAGGCATCCTCTTTGGGATGCTCATTGGGCGTTACTCGATGGCAGAGGGTATTCTCGGTCCATTCATTAACTCTGCAAACGCAACTCCTTTAAATATTTTGATCCCACTGTTCATTCTTTGGGTAGGTATATCATCCAAGGCTCGGATACTGTTCGTTGTCTTGATAACGTTCTTTCCGGTTTTGCTCAATACAGCCGGAGGCTTGCGAAACGTCAGCCGTGGGTATGTGGAAGTTGGCAAGACAATGGGTCTAAGCGAGCGCCAGTTGGTCCGCAAGGTCATTCTGCCGGCTTCAGTGCCCTATATTCTTGCTGGGGTTCGCATAGGCGTTGCGCTTGCCGTTATCGGTATGATTGTTGGAGAAATGGAAGTGAGCAATGTCGGTCTTGGCTACCTGCTGAACTTCTACGGCCAGGGTTTTCAGACCGGCAAGTTGCTTGCCTTGGTTTTCCTATCGTCATTGATAGGTGTGTTCAACGTGACCATGTTGAGACTGGTTCAGCGCCGCTTTTTCAGGTGGACGATTGCGGCCAGATAATATTGAGCGTTTGTAGGCCTGGGCCTGCTTATAATCGACAGATTGCAGGGGTGGAGTTCCAGACCGGACGCCCCTGCTTCTGTATTGAATCTGGCTATTTACTTTGTCAAAAGGTCACAGTTTGCAATTTGCAGGATGCTAAGGTTTAGTCGCTGGGCGAATGCTTGGTTATATGATCGTTTGTGATTCATGGCGATGCGGCAACATTTGAGTCGGGCATTTGGCATTTATGTGCCTTTGATTTGCCGTGGCCTGCGTTGTGGCTTATTGTAGATTCGTCTTCTTTGACTGGGAGGTCATGAGGTGAATGGTTTGCAATCAGCCAATTTACTCGTGGCGCTGCGAGCCATAGAGGGTCTTAAATGAACGTATATTTTGGGATTTCCGGAAGAGTTAGTTGCTGCGGTTAGTGCTTTGCGGGTCTTTATCTCAAGTCGTATCACCGGGGCTGGTCGTATTGAGAGATGACTTCGGAGCGTTTGCGGGTGTCGGATGCAAACCAAGAAATGGACCGCAGTAGTCTGACTGTTTCGTCACTTAATGTGCTTTGATCATAACTGGAGGAACGCTTGAGTACGCAAGAGGGAATCAGACCGGCACCAGTGCCGTTGGTATTGGGCGGAGCACGAGGTGGCCCTAGGGTTCGAACGTTGCGTCGGGACAGCTGGAAGAGGTCGCCGTTAATCACGCAAGGCTACTTGCTTCTTTTTGTTGTCTACGCCACATGGGCCGCTTTCCAGAACAGCAATTATTATGTGGGAGCAAGTTCGCATCGCGATTTGATCTCACCTTTTTACTCTCCATGTATTGGCGCCAGTTGCGTGCCGGGTTCGCATGGCAGCTTTTTATTGCACTGGTGGACTTACTCACCTGCCCTTGTGATCTTGATAATTCCACTTGGATTTCGGGTCACTTGCTACTACTACAGGAAGGCTTACTACCGCTCATTCTGGCACTCTCCTCAGGCCTGCGGAGTTGCAGACGGCCACAAGAAGTACACCGGTGAGACAAGATTCCCGCTGATCATTCAAAACATCCACCGTTACTTCTTTGTTCTTGGAGTTTTGTTGAACATCATGTTGACAATTGACGCAGTGATGGCATTTAGGATGCCAGGCGCAGGCGGAATTGGGGTAAGCGTCGGAACCATTGTGTTGTGCGCGAATGCTGTGCTTCTCTGGTTCTACTCAGTGTCTTGCCACGCATGCAGACATCTATGTGGCGGTCACGTCAACGAATTTTCAAAGCACCCGGTGCGCCATGGTTTGTGGAAGATCATAACGCCTTTGAATGCCAAGCACATGCAGCTGGCTTGGGTGAGTCTGAGCTTTGTAGCTCTCACCGATCTTTATGTCCGACTTGTGGCCAGTGGTATCATCACTGACCCGAAGATTTTCTAAAGGTTGACTATGGCTGAATATGAACAGATTGATCTTGATGTCGTAGTCATTGGCGCCGGTGGGGCCGGACTGCGTGCGGCTATCGAGGCAAAGCAGCGAGGGCTGCGGACGGCGATTGTCTGCAAGTCCCTCCTTGGGAAGGCCCATACCGTGATGGCCGAAGGTGGTGCTGCCGCGGCGATGGGGAATGTCTGGTCCGAAGACAACTGGAAAGTCCACTTCAGAGACACCATTCGTGGCGGAAAGATGTTGGGGAACTGGCGCATGGCCCAGCTGCATGCCCAGGAGTCGCCAGACCGGATCCATGAACTTGAAGCCTGGGGGGCGCTTTTTGACAGGACCAAGGACGGTCGCATTCACCAGAGAGACTTTGGTGGCCACCGGTATGCAAGGCTTGCTCACGTTGGCGACCGCACTGGACTTGAGCTGATTAGGACGCTACAGCAACGGGCGGTTGCTCTGGACATTGACGTCTTCATGGAGACGAAAATTCTTAGACTCTTGAAGAACCCATCGGGAGAGGTAAGCGGCGCAGTTGGCTATCACCGCCCGACCGGGAAAATGGTGGTTTTCACGGCAAAGGCATTTGTTCTTGCAACCGGTGGAATCGGAAGGTCGTGGAAGTATTCGACTAACTCGTGGGAGTCGACCGGTGATGGACATGCACTAGCCCTTTGGGCGGGCGCCGACATAATTGACATGGAATGCATGCAGTTTCACCCAACAGGCATGGTCTGGCCATTGTCGGTGCGTGGACTCTTGGTGACTGAGGGTGTCCGTGGCGACGGAGGCATTCTGCGCAACTCTGAGGGTCAGCGGTTCATGTTCAACTATATTCCTGAGGTCTTCGCGGCGGAAACCGCCGACAACGAGGCTGAAGCTGACCGTTGGTACGAGGACCACATCAACAACAGAAGGCCTCCCGAGCTTCTTCCTCGAGATGAGGTCGCCCGCTCGATAAATGCTGAAGTGAAAGCCGGCAGGGGAGGACCCCATGGCGGAGTGTATTTGGATATAGCTTCCAGGCGTTCTTCTGAGTTCATACAGCGACAGCTCCCATCTATGTATCACCAGTTCAAGGAGCTGGCCGGCGTGGACATCACCAAAGAGGCGATGGAGGTTGGTCCAACCTGCCACTACATTATGGGCGGAATCAGGGTTGAGCCGGACACCGCGGCGTCGACCATACCTGGGCTATTCGCTGCCGGCGAGGTAGCCGGAGGGCTACATGGTGCGAACCGGTTAGGCGGAAACTCGCTTTCCGATCTTCTGGTCTTTGGTAGACGGGCTGGCATGGGTGCCTCCGACTACGCCGACTCCAGGACGAGTGGGACAACGGTCGATTCGACTGAGATCGAAAGGATAATTGACGAGGCACGCGCTCCGTTGGCTCGGGAGGGCGGTGAGAATCCGTATGATTTGCAGCGTGATCTTCAAGAGACAATGCAGAATCTTGTTGGTATCATTAGGACTGGAACTGAATTGACGCAGGCGCTGAGTGAAATCGATGCTCTCAAGGAGCGTGTTCCCAACCTATCCGTCAATGGTGGAATTGCCTACAACCCGGGTTGGAACCTTGCGACGGATTTGCCGGCGATGTTGTCGGTCTGCACGATGGTCACAATGGGTGCGATTGAGCGCAAAGAGAGCCGTGGTGGGCATACCCGCGATGATTATCCCAAGTCAGATCCTGCGTTTGGCAAGATCAATTTTGTGCAACGTCTCAATGGGTCGGGAGAGTGCGTAGTTTCGCCCGAGCCTTTGCCTGAGATGCCAGACGAGCTTAAGGCCTTACTTGAGGAAGGGGCACACTGATGGCCGATGTTGTAATGCGAATATGGCGTGGAGACTCCGAGGGAGGCGAATTCCAAGACTTTCCGACCCAGGTATCCGAGGGCGAGGTTGTCTTGGATGTCGTTCATCGGATCCAGGCTGAAGATGCCCCGGATCTTGCTTGCAGATGGAACTGCAAAGCGGGCAAGTGCGGCTCGTGTTCAGCTGAGATCAATGGGCTTCCACATCTTATGTGCATGACGAGGATGGACACTCTGCCGACTGAGGAGCCAGTTGTCATAGCTCCGATGAAGACGTTTCCGATCATTCGCGACCTGGTTACTGATGTGTCGTTCAACTATGAGATGGCACGCAGGCTTCCTCCCTTTGCACCCAAGGATCCCGGTCCCGACGGTACCTACCGCATGCAGCAAATTGATGTCGAGAGGGGCCAGGAGTTTCGTAAGTGCATCGAGTGCTTCATGTGTCAAGATATATGTCACGTGATCAGGGATCATGAGGAGAACAAGGAGCATTACGCAGGGCCACGCTTGTTTATAAGGTACATGGAGTTGGAGTCTCATCCTCTCGATACCAACGACAGGCGCGAACTACTGCGTGAGGAGATGGGCCTTGGATATTGTAATATCACCAAGTGTTGTACCGAGGTGTGTCCTGAACACATAAAGATCACCGACAACGCGATCATTCCGCTTAAGGAACGCGTCGTCGATGCGTCCTACGATCCAGTTGCTTGGTTGGGCCGAAAGATTTTGCGCCGTACTAAGAAAACGGCGACTGAGGCGGCAAACCATCGCACCGATCCGAAACCGGTTAAGGCCAGCCAGTAAGGTATGACAGTTGTTTTAAGAGGCCCTGTGGCTCAGGGTTTTGGGTTGAAAGTGAGCCCCTGTTCATAACGAGCAGGGGCTCAAATATGTCCAAGTAAGTCTTATAGGTGTTTTATAAGATACCGGGAAAATTGATAGCCGTCGACCTCAAACAGTGCTGCCAATGTCATCTCTATGGGTGCGGTGTCACCGATGTCGGCAATTCCAGTAGGGGTACCACTGCCGATTCGTGGTGAGATGGTCAGGCAGAGCTCGTCGACGAGTCCGTCCAGCAAGAGCTGGGAAAATACTAATGGTCCTCCTTCGACAAGGAGGATTCGAATTCCTTGGGTGAAAAGGTGTGAAAAAAGATCGGGGAAGTCGACCGAGTCTTCGCCAAAGGCAAGTACCTTCGCTTTGTTGGATATCCGGACAACACGGTCTATGTTCTTTGACATGGAGAGTCTGCTGGTGGCTATCAAGGGCGGATTCTGTTCATCTAAGTATTGTGAGGTTTCAGCTATGTCAAATGAGTTGGTAACCACCACGAGTTGTGGTGAGGTTCCTGCATTTTGCGTCGGTGTCGAGTAGGTTTCCGCACGGGCTGTCGCAGCACCCACAAGTATCGCGTCGCAGTTGTTCCTAAGGAATCTGAAGACTTCTTTGTCGGGTGGCCCGGATACGCCGCTGCTGGTTCCATTTATCTTTATCACGCCATTTGGGGTTGTTGCAAAGTTTGCTCTCACCCACGGCCTTTGCTGGAGTGATTGAGATGGCAGAGGGTAGAACTCTCTGAGTCGGGCATCATCCAGCAAGACATCTGTCATTGATTAGAGCTTATGGGTTTGAGAATGGGACCGATGTTGGAGTACGGCATTGGAATTGCTACATGACCGGGCCGCCTTGGATATGGAGACTATTGGCAGGTTCCCATGAATTAATGTGCATTCTGGCGTAGATCATGAGGTATGAGTGAGACACCTTGTCTCCATCGACGCCGTCAGGATGGAGACGGGCGGTTGCCCCGTTACTTTGCGGCGCTCGGAAAATGGTGGACAGACTCAATAGGTTGGTCGAACTCCAAGTTGGTTGGGGCACCATATTTGGGGTAAGTTGCAGTTGGCTGCCCTGGTCCATCACACCCTTTGACCGACCACCACCTTGGTTCGTTCCCATCAACGGTCAAAAAGGTTTCGAAAGGTCAAGAGGTTTGTTTTTCAGGATTTTTCAGTTGGGTTACACTAATGTCGGATCGTTGGCGGGTGTGCAAAAGCAGGACATCAAGGGGCGATAGCCTGATTCCGTGAAGAAGGGAACTGAGATGATTGAGTTCAGTGAGATTAACCTTGAAGCGAGGGCTCCGGATGTTACCGATGGTGGAAAATGGAAGTCAATTCCATTAGTGCAGAGGATCGATCCTCTCACTCTGAAAACGTGTCGGATCCTCACGGGCGTCAAGCTGCAGCCTGAGAAACCGCCGGTTCTGACCGACATAGTTGAGGCGAAGGGCTTTTGTCCGTTCTGCGAGGATGTGTTTGACCGAGTCACATTTCCGTTTGAATCGGATGTTGTAGCAAGTGGCCGGATCAGAAGGAACCGGGCGGCCGTCGTGCCCAATATCATGGCCTACTCTGGCTACTCTTCGGTCGGAATTTATGACACCTCAAGACATTTCCTTACTTTGGATCAGTTCACACCAGAGATTCTCAACGATGCGTTTTCGGTAATGGTGGATCATGCCACAGCAGTGAAAGCTGCACGGCCAGATCTCAGTTGGTCGTCAATCAGTGCCAATTATTTGCCATCTTCTGGATCGTCGGTGGTGCATCCTCATCTGCAGTCCTCCCATGACATTCAACCTATGCAATACCAAAAGGAAATGGTTGAGGGTGCAAAGGCTTACCATAAGAGCAGTTCAAGATCGTACTTTGACGATCTTGTAGGCCAGGAGAAGAACAGTTCACGCTACATTGGCACTACCGGATCGGTCACTTGGTTGACACCATTTGCCCCGCGGGGTTTTCAGGAGATATGGGGAGTCATAGGGAAGGCATCAGATATAGCCGAACTGTCTCAGGGTAACATAATGGATCTCTCCGAAGGCCTGACACGAGTGTTTGCCTACTACGGGGCGAACAACTTTTCTGCTTTCAACTACTCCCTGGTTGGAGGCGGTCCCGGGTCGTTGGACATCGGTTTCAGACTCGTCTTTAGGATACTGGTAAGGTCTAATCCTGACAAGTACTACCGCAGCGACGTTACCTATTTTGAACGGCTCCTGGACGAGCCTCTCCTGGATGTTTCCCCTGAAGAGGTGGCAAAGGGTGTGGCCGTGTTTTTCAACTATAGACATCACGCTCTGAAATGCGCCAAACGGTCCTTTTAATTTCTTTTGGGGTGTGTTAATCTGCAGATGACATGCTCACAGAAGATGAACGCGCCGCAATTCAAGCATTCATGAGAGAGACCAAAAGGATTGATGAATACAAACGCGCGTTGGCGGTTCTTGAGCTTGAAGACAGGGTCCCACTGGATAGGACCGGCCTGAAAGAAAAACACGTACAACGTATAAGGCGGAACTTTCATTCAATCGGCGCGGGCGCATTCATAGACAAAAGGCACAACAACTCAAAGGTGCTTCTCACCAAGTCCCAGCGTGACGAGGTGCTTTCTATGCTAGCTAGCTCCACTCCCAACGACTGGGGCTACATCAGCTCGCCGTTTTGGTCTACACGGATCCTGGGTTCGGTAATCGAAGAGAGATACGGGGTCGTCTACTCCTCCCGGACAAGCTACTACCTGCTTTTCAAAAAAGCCTCCTTCAGCTTTCATCTGCCTGGCAGAAAGTATGAGAAAGCTGACCCACAAGTAGTAGCTGGCTGGGGAAAAGACCACTACGAAGAGCTAAAGGGGGCCTTTGGTGATCCAGATGTCGTGATTCTCGCTGAAGACGAGATGGTTCTCACTCAAGCGACAACGACACAGAAGGTCTGGATACCCCAGGGTACGTCTCCGGCTGTGATCGAGACCAACGGAACCAGAAAAAACCGGAGCATCTACGGCTTTTTGAACCTGAAGACCGGAAAGGAACACGCGTTCATCTCAGAGAGACAGACCATGGTCCAAACAGCAGAGATTCTCGCTGAGATCTCAAAGCTATATCCCAAAAACAAGATCATGCTCTTATGGGATGGGGCGGGGTGGCACCGCGGGAGTGTTGCCCAGCAGGCCATCAGAGAGTGCAACATTTCACAGATCTATTTCCCCCCGTATTCTCCAGAACTCAATCCCCAAGAGCACGTTTGGAAAAAGGGCCGTTCAGAAGTTACCCACAACCGCTTCATTCCCAAGATTGAACCCGTGGCAAAGGAACTTGTCAACTACCTAAATGCAACCAGGTTCAACTACTCCCTCCTGGGCCTAAGGAGCACTTGAGAATGTGAGATGTATAACTACTAAGAAAACGTAAGTTATCGGACTAGTCAAGCATTTAACGAGGGTTATGATCGGCGAAGAATCCCATTGGCAACTCAGGCAAAGAGGCCAGGTGCATCAGTGCTTGTTCTGCCATGTTGTTTGTTTAGAGCCTCGATACTGGTCATGCCAGTTCTGCCTAGACTGTCTGCCTTCACGCTCCTCCACACCTGTTCATCGGGATTAAGTCGGGGAAAGTGGTCGGGCAGGTAGAAGTACCGAAGCTTTCCATGGTGGAAAGGGCTCATTCCTTGGTCTTTTTGGATTGGTGGAAAGATTGGCCGTCGACGACGCTGAGTATTCCAGTGAATTCGTACACCCAGTCCGGTGTTTTCGTACACCTCTGATCGGAGGCCATCTTGTGGCCGACGGGTGTGCCCGTTAATCCCCCTATTTCACCTCCGTAATTTCAAACTTGAATAGTAAGTATAAAAGGCCTTGTCCTGTTAAATAATTGGACTGAGCCTGTCACGTCCATTAGTGGGCATTTATTGGGTCTGAGCTTTGCGTTTTCCTCATGGAATCTCCAACGAGCTCGATACGGTGTAGGTTCTGGGTAATTCTGTCGAGTATTGCGTCACCAAGTGTTGGATCCCCCATAGCTTCGTGCCAGTTAGAAATTGGAAGCTGGCTGGTGATGATTGTCGAGCGTAACCCGGCACGATCTTCAACTACTTCTAAAAGATCTCCTGCTTGATCAGGTGACAGAGGCCTGATCAGAAAGTCGTCGATCACCAAGATCTCGATGCGTGCCCACGAGGCCATGAGGGATGCGAGACGCCCATCTAAGCGGGAGAGTTCAAGTGCTTCAAACATTCTTGGTGCACGCAGATAAAGGGCGCTATATCCCTTCCTGATTCCAGCGCGTGCCAGTGCGCAGGCGACGAACGTTTTCCCAGATCCAGTAGGACCTACCACGGATAAATTGTGGTGGTGATGGATCCAGGACGCTTGGGCCAACGAAAGTACCTGGGAACGCTCCAGCCCTCTTGAAGCGCGAAAGTCAATGTCTTCCACTACTGCATCATGACGCAGTTTTGCAGAGCGCAGTAGACGTTCTAATCGCCGGTTCTCCCTTTCTGTGATCTCCTGATCCACCAACATTGCAAGTCGCTCTTCAAAGCCGAGCGTCTGGTACTGCGCACTTTGGCGCTGGGAGATAAGACCGGAAGCCATGGCACCCAGTTTTAGTGCTTGTAAACCTTCGATCGTTTGATTGTTTAGCATTTATCACCTTTCAGCTGTAGTAACGGGGTCCCCTGATGTTTTTGTGATGGGGATGAGTCCGCTGTGGAATTGCTTCTGGCAGCGGCTTTGAATCGAGTCCGGTTTTCAATATGGACTCGATGGATCTGTACGAATATGAGTGAATCACAAGTGCACGTTTACAGGCAGCCTCCAGGCGATCTGTCCCATAGGACTTTCCTAGACGCAGTATTCCGAGACATGCCCGATATCCCTGTTCGGGATGGGCCCTGTTATCCATGACGGCCTGAATCATTTCTTTAGTCATGGGACCAGTTTTTTGTGCCCATGACAGAATCCGCTGTGGAGTCCACTCGAGATGGCGGCGATGAGACTCTGGCATGTGAGAGGGATCTGTAGAGTATCCGAATCTTACTGAGCTTCTCAGATGCGAAGTGACCCGCTTTGACTTGTGAAATATCTCCACCGTTTTGGCACTGAGTCGAACTTCAACCTTTTCTCTTACAAGCTGATAAGGGACGGAATAGAAGTGTCTGTCAGCCCGCACCTCTATGTGGTAGTCGATATTTACTCTTTGGGTTTTCCAGGTGGCAAATTCGTAAGGGATTTCAGGCAACGGCTGTAGGGCAGGCCGGTCTATCTCTTCAAATACGCTTCGCCGTGATCCGGGAAGGACCTTGAAGGGTCGATTATTTATCCAGCTAAGCAGATCCCGAATGGCCAGATTGGCCTCAGAGATGCTGCTAAAGCATTCATTTCTCAGCCTTGCCAGAATCCACCTCTCCGCGAGCAGTACAGATGATTCGGCCTTGCTTTTATCTTTCGGACGAAAAACACGGGCAGGAAGAATCGCAACTCCGTAGTGAGCTGCCATTTCCTGATAGGTGGCGTTTATTTCCGGTTCATAACGATGAGAGCGTGTCACGCCTGAGCGAAGATTGTCCGGGATCAATAGCTTGGGTGTTCCATTTAAGAACTCGAAGGTCCGAACGTGAACGTCTATCCAGTACATGAGCTCCTGGGATGGGAGCGCTTCTGCATAGATAAGGCCGCTTACTCCCAATGCTGCCACAAACAGCTCGGCTTCAGTGACTAACTCTGTACGACTGTTGTTGTAGATGGGCACCTTGCCTCCGGAGAAGTCTACGTATAGCCGCTCTCCTGCCTTGTGCTTTTGGCGCATCACCACATCGACTTTGGATGCGAACTTCCTATAGTGCTCGCAGAACTGTGAATAGCCAAGACCATCAGGGAAGGCTTCTTTGTACTCGTACCACAGGAGCATCCGTGTAACGTGCGGACGACGCAGCTCAAGATGTATCTTGGCCCAGTCCGGCATGGGACGAATCTGTGTTGGTGCCGGATCAGGAGAACCAAAAAGCATTGACTCCAAGGAGTCATCATCTAGGTCATCTGGCAATGGCCACGAAAGACCGGCATTTTTTGCCCGCCTGACATAGTCTCCGGCGGTTGTTACCGGAATGTGGAGGGAGGCGCCTACCTGGCGCAGCGAAAGTCCCTCTCCAAAAGTCAATCTAAGAACATCACGAATCTTGCGCATAGCAGCATGGGGACGGGACACCGGCTCCTCCTTGAACGAACTACAACCATTCACGAAAGATTGCCTTATCTTTCAGTCCTTCGCCGGCAAGTTGTGACCCTCCTTTATCAGGTGTACGAAAACCCCGGAATCCGTGTACGAAAACCCCGGAATCGTTGTACGAAATGAATCGGAATCAGTGTACGAAAACTTCCGGAATACTCAGCCCAAGCTGCG
>JAJYDM010000024.1 GCA_021777475.1 Actinomycetes bacterium
CGGCCATGTGCCAGTGTGCCCCGCTCTCAGAACCACTGCTAACTTCCTGTTCGTAAAGGTCAACGCTGAAGGCTCTGACATCCTCTCTCTGCGGAGAGGAAAAGACCCTGATTCTTCCGCCTTGCACGTCCTCCCACTTGGCATCCGATGGCTTTACAACCTTCTTACGGCTCTCAACATCGTCTAGCCAAACTTGACTCCAGTCCACACGTGGGCCGTATCCCTCTTTTTCAAATGGCGCGCTCCGTCCCTGTTGGATCATCCCTAGGAACATCCACTCCGCCTTCGCCTTGAAGATGATACACAGAGCACGCTCGGTCTCAGAGGCATTGAAGTGACGATGCACTGAGTCATCGTGCACAACAACGACGTCACCCTTTTCCCAGTCGTAGCGCTTGTCATCGTGAATTTCGTACCCCTTGCCCTCCAGGATGTAGAACAGGGCTTCGTTCTGGTGTCCATGACCGTGGTTGGACCCTCCAGGAAAAAGCTCGACAAAGTGTACCTGGAGCGTCTGAGTCAAGAACTCATCGTCACCAGGACCAATCTTCCACCAGGTCCGCGACTCTTCTGAATCGCCAGAGTGGGCAACTGTTGCGTCGTCAGTGACAACTTCATCGCTGCGAACCCTATCGGCAGCTAGCTGTGAGTCACGAAATCCTGATAGTCCGTATGTTTGCGAAGTCATTCCGCGCAGAAATACGCGTCCTTCTTTGCTCATTGTTCCTCCTCGTTGATCAAATCTGGCCGTCTGACATCTTACCAACATCTCAACTGACGTATTGGTGTTATATTATTATAAATCTACAAAACAATTGGATCAACTCACAATGAGACCGCATCGATCCACGTCAACTTGGCGGCGTGAGCCACCTCGAGAGACCGGAAATGAGGGGAAAGTGCCGCGGAAATGGAGTGAAGACGAAGCCGCACAATGGCTGGCAAGTGACCTCGCAGCGGAGATGCTTGACTTTCCCAGACGAATTGCCGCTTCCATAGTTTCCATCGACGGAAATGTTTCTCGCATTCTAGACATTGCCTCTGGACCCGGTTCGTTTTTGAAGGTCTTTCTTGAAATGTTTCCGGAATCGGTTGGCATATGGCATGACGCCTCAGACACAATGCGTAGCGTAGCCGAAAAAGAGCTCGAGCTCTACGCTTCCAGGATCTCATGGGTGCAGGGGGATATGTACAACTTCGCCGGTTCCGCATTGCCGCCTGGGATTGATGTCATTCTCACCTCCAGAGCCACCCATCACTTCACTCCACAGGAGTTGGCCGACTTCTATGCTGGCATTGCACCGCTGCTACGCAGTGGGGGATGGATTATAAATCTTGACCACGCCTATCTTGGTTTGTCATGGGACTCCATTTTCAGGTCGGCAAGGAGGGACCTTTTCCCCAAGAAGCGCACAAATGACAGCACAGGGCACAAGCACGAAAAGGCTGCACCGGAAATTGCAGACCACATTGCCGCACTTAGAAACGCTGGAATCACCGAAGTTCAGACGGCATGGCAGGCGTATTACACATTTCTCATAGTTGCCAGAAAACCTTGATCCTTGTCCAAATCAGGCTGGAACCTGCAAGTACTACTCCCGCTCAATATTCGCGAACGGTGGGAAATACTCAGGCATGCGTGGCAACCCGCGTTATTTTGCAAACGTGCGCACCAATCAAGTCTGAATTACCGCGGGGATACCCATGCTGAACAGTTGCCTTGTCGGTCCAGAAGGTTCGAACTACGGTTTTGGCGTCTCTTCCCGGGCCAGCCGATGATATGTACGGCTAAGGTGACGGTAAAGTACATCCCTCGCAGTAACCGGATCACGGTCCCTTAGTGCTTTCAAAAGTTCATGGTGTTCCGAAACACCCGGGTTTCCCATGCTAGGTGCCGCGTGCTGTGCCTCCAACAAGGAGTAACGGAGAGGCCCCTGAAACGACTCCACTATCAAATTCAGTGTCCTGTTGTGGGCACTCTGTGCAAGTCGAATATGAAACTCGGCAGAAAGATCAGTACTGTAGCTGTTGGCCTGGAGGGCTATACGGGAACGCTCCAGGATCTCCTCGAGCGCTTCGAAATCTTCCTCCTTGGCCCTTTCGCAGACAAGCTCGATGATCCCGAGTTCAAAGATGATCCTGGCTTCGGTTATCTCTGCCGCGGATAGGGATGACATGGCCAGCATGTCGGTTAATCCAGAGATGATATTGCTGCTGGTGGGCGCGGTAACATAGGCACCGCCATGTGCACCGACGCGGATTTCGATCAGACCAGACGATTCAAGCACCCTCAGCGCATCCCTTATGGTGATTCTGCTAACGCCGAATGAAGCGCAGAGCTCCCTCTCGGACGGCAGTCTGTCCCCAGGCGCCAACTGTCCCTGGTGAATAAGGGCTCTGATCTGATTGACGATTGTTGCGGAAATTCTTGCGGACGTGACAGGACTAAAGAGGTCCTGCCCAACGTTCGTTGTGCGGCGAGCCGGTTTAGGGTTACTCACCACTTACCGACTCCTGCTTTGCATTCATTCCAGACACCTTAGCTGAATACGATAATATAACTGTGCCTCGAAACAACTGCCACCCCAAAAACCACTTACCCTGATAGATGCCGCGCCTCCATTCGATCGACGAATATGCCACAAGAGCTTCTATTCGTCCCCAGCCCGATCTTTAAGTAAAGCTATCATGTTTATGGTTGCCATGGGAAACTTTCCTGATTGTGCCATCATTCCTATACGATGTATCGATGAGTAAAACTGACTCTGATCTTTCTGTCACGACGTAACGGTCAACGATTTCGGAAATCTTGGATGACCGTAGCTAAAGAGGACAGGGCCCAATGTCCAGGCGAACGTTACCTGTCAAGAGAGTTTCCCTGCCTTGGCAATGGCCAGTACCGCTCAGGCGCAGGGGAACAGGCCACTTTAGACAGGCAAGGGAGGTGGTCGGTAAAGTCAAGTCCGCAAACACACCCGATGCAAACAACCTATCTCGAGAGCCCCAGTAAGAAAATTTCAGGTCGTGCGCAAATTTATCGACAGGGCATTCAGGTCGGCCCGCACGAAATGGTCATCGACCTCAGGATACGTTGAAACAAACCATACACACCCTTCCGGCAATCACTGGAGATCCCCTTTGCGGAGCTGGAAAGGGGATTTAAACTTTTTTCACTTTAGTTTCATAACATCTTCGAACCAATTCCCGCACGCGTCGGCGACGGCCGAATTATCTTGGAATACGGACACAGGTCGGCATCGGTCAGATTTCGACGTGGCAGAAGCAGAGAGAGTGTTACGACCGTGATGAATAGACCCTAATCAGCCGTGGCCGTCGTATTACCTCGTGGTTATGCAATATTGGGGAATTAGGTGTCACTTTAGATATTGAATTAACTTAAGGAGTCACAGACGAGATGAAAAATGATCCGATTCTCACGGAAATCATTTCCAACCGCCTTCTGCAGATCGGATATGAAGGAGGGCTGGTTCTCCAGAGATGCGCCGTCAGTCCTGGCGTAGTAGAGGGTCGCGACCTCGGATTCAACGTGTCTGATGCAGCAGGCCGTACTGTCGTCTACTCAACTTGGATGCCCAGGCACGGTACGACACTCTCCTACATGCTGCAGAGCTGCATGAACCGTTTCAAAGACGATATTCGGCCTGGTGACATGTACTTGGTCAATGATCCCCACTCTGGTGCACTTCACATTCTTGACTTGGCGGTAATAATGCCGATTCACCACAACGGTGAACTGATCGCATGGGTTGGAAATGCCACTCACCATGTGGATGTTGGAGCAATGACCCCGGGCAGAGCCCCGCTCGCAACGGACTGGCATCAAGAAGGGATAATCTTCAAACCAACCAGGATCGTCGAGCATGGCATCATCCGCGACGACATCTTCAGTCTGTTCCTTGACAACATCCGGATGCCCAGATACCAGTCCCTTGATCTAAAGGCTCAAATTTCAGCAAACTTCGCAGCCGCGGAAAAAATCATTGCACTTGTCCAGCGTTATGGAACGGAAGCACTGGAGGAAACCTTTGAGAGCTCAATCCAGCTTGCAGAGGCACAGGCCCGAGAGAGGATCGCGGTTCTCAAGCACGGCCAGTACGACGCAGTTGAGTATCTGGATTATGACAAAATGTACTCCATCAAGGCACGGCTAACCGTCGGTGATGATGGACTGCTATTCGACTTTCAAGGCACTGACCCGGAAGCGAAGACGTTTATCAATTGTGCCTTGCCATGCGCGGTGGCCAATCTGCACAATATTCTGGCGTGTCAACTCTTCCCTGACCTGACCGTAAATGCTGGCACGTTTAAGTTGGTAGATGTGAAAATCCCAGGTGGCACAGTAATTAATTGCAACCCGCCAGCCCCCTGCTCTGGTGCTTCCACTATCACCGGATGGCGGGTCCAAGGCATAACAATGGCCCTGCTTACTCAAGCGCTAATGAACACTCCAAGGCAAGAATATGCCATGGCGGAATGGGGTTGGGGATTCACAGATGTTCAATGGTCCGGCATCGATCCTTTGGGAAGATGGTACACGGTCCGCGGTGATGCATCACTTCACGGAGGGGGAGCGAGGTCCAACAGCGACGGAATTGACGTCTCGAACATTGCCGGGTCAACAAACACCGCATTGCCAAGCATTGAGTCCTATGAGTACCGATATCCAATTTTATATCTCTCGAGAGGGTTGTTGGCCGATTCCGAGGGTGCGGGTCAATACCGGGGAGGCCGGGCAGGATATTGGTCTCGCTGTCTTTATGGGGTCGAAGCCGCAAGCGACCTTAGCTTCTATATCGGTCGCGACGTCGGCTCCAACGGGTTTGGAGGTGGACAGGATGGTACTCCTTCTGAAATTGTTATAAAAAGGGATACGGACATTCTCCAAAGACTTAGGACGGGGGTCCCCCTATACGATGAACTTTCAGGGACTGAGGAAGTATTGACCCAGCAGCCATCAGCCCTGGGATTGCAGGTCAACGCCGGTGATGTCGTTTACGTCCGGGGTATGGGTGGCGGTGGCTTTGGACCACCGGAATTGAGGGACAAGGAGGCAATCCTGTCCGATATTGAGGACGGTCTTCTGTCGCCGGAACGCGCTGAAAGAGTGTACGGGGTGTCGGTGGGCTGACCATGACCCCGGGTTGCTCTGCATTGGTAACCTCTCCTGCATCTTAGAAATGTTGGACCTGAAGCAGAAGCGACCTTTACCGCGGTCATTGCTTACGTCATTTGGCACTCTTCGCCACCTGAAGCCAACAAAATACGGTTCAATGCGCAGAGCAATTGATCACCACTTGCTTAGGAACGCGCTGAGTTGGGATATGCTGATGGCGAACGAATTGCTGTGTAACTTAGCAGGCCTAGATGGCGTACCTCCAAATGTCTTCTGGCAAGAAGAACCTGTTCTGGAGGTCCCACACTACAGGTCGGCCTCTCTTGGAGGCAACGCGTTCACGCACCTTTCGGGCTTTGACAAGTTCACACATTGCTGAAAACGCTAAACGGCATAAAATGGCCGCGAAAGATCGCGGTTCGACGTGCGTGCCGTAACCAAGGGTTCTGGGATTTTTGGGGAAGATGAATTCCAGTAATTAGTGAAGGAGACTGGGTGGGAAAAGACTACCAATTCTTAGGGACCGCGACAAAACATTGCGACTCGTTGCCGCACTTTGCTACTTACCATGCTGACTGGTAGGCAGGCGGTGCACAGAGTTCCCTCAATGCACTAATTGTCCGGTTCAGCTTGGAACACCACGCATACCAAGGTTCCCAAGCCGATATCAACCAAATGGAAGAAAATGCGTAAAGTCAAGTCGCAATGTTAGGAAACACACAAACATCGGTCACAAGGGACAACAACGTCCTCTCTTTCACTGCACTGGTGTACTCGCTTTCAATGGGAATACAATCCGTTCTGCTGCCGTTGCTCGCCCTCTCAGCCGGATATTCGAAACCCGACATAGGAATACTCACCGCACTTTCGGCGGTAACTCAGTTGGTATCGAGGATGCTCTGTGCCTCGGCAATGAGACATGTGAGTGATAAGTTGCTGATCACCTGGGCTTGCCTAGCCATGGCCGTGTCCGGATTTTTAGTATCGTGGTCCTCATATGTCATAATCTTCGCACTGTCAGAATTGATCCAGGGACTTGCAAGAGGCACCTTTTGGACCGCAACTACAACCCATGTCGTGCGCCAGGATGCTCCGTCCGTTGGACGAATGGCTGCCGTCAACTTCCTTTCCAGCCTGGGTTTATTGTCGGGGCCGTTGCTGGCAGGTTATTTGGCGCGCTTTTCTCTTTCAACCGCGTTCTTTGTTGCTGGAATAATTGCCATTCTGGCTTCTTTCCCCGCCATAACGGTCATGAAACAACCGCCGTTCACAAAGGAAGGTAGGCAGGTGAAACGGGAGATCTGGAGCAACCCCGAGGTGCGAATCGGCTCCTGGGCCGGTCTTACTGCAGGCTCCTGGCGCGGAATACTGAACTCATATGTTCCAGTTGTCCTCAAATCGGTTGGTGACACCTACTTTCTTGTAGGAGTTCTAGTCTCCGTAGCCAATGCTGCCAGTATCGCCGGAGCTGGCATCATGGGGCTGCTCAGAAAGCGATCGCCCATAAAAGTCTTCGCACTCGGAGTGCTGACTGCTGCTGCGGGCACCGCCCTCGTGGGTGTTACCGCAACGTCCGTTTACATAACTCTTTTTCTACTCGCGATAGGCGGGATAGGCGCAGGCCTCCTGCAAACTCTTGGCCCTGTGGTGGCTGCAAATGGTGTTGCGCTACAACTTAAGGGTGACGCGATCGCCATTGCGGGAAGCTTCCGGGCCAGCGCCCTTTTGATAGCTCCATTCTGCACGGCCATCCTCTTGGGTCCGCTTGGAATGTCTGGTGCCCTTTTGATCGTGGGTGGTGCACTTGGCCTCCCAATTCTCGCGGCTAAAGGGGTGCTACGGACCCGGAGCTAGAAGCCCGTCACACAAATTTCACCGACCACCCCCTATTCGCATTCGTTACTTGTCGTATCCGTAGCGCCGGAGTTTTGCCTGGTAGAACTTCCATCCGGCATCCGGACTAAACTTGCTTTGAGCTGGCACCAGAGCCTGATCCTCAGGAGGTATAGGAACCGCCCTCGAGCCGGTCTTGGCAATTTCCAGAGCAACCTCGGCTAGGGTGTTCACACTTAGTGCGCTGAGCAGCGCCGATTCAAGAGTGGGGCCGACAACAGTGATACCATGACCTCTGAGAATACAGGCGCGGTGATCTCCCATGGTTGTCAACATGTCTTCTGCAATCTGCCTGGTTGAAATCAAAACAGAACGTGGGTAGACAGGTATTCCCTGCGACGCGATCTGGTTGGCCGGGATGCTAAAAGAGCCGAAGCACGGAACAATATCAAGATTTGCCAGCGTAGCAGCTAATACAGCCGGCGGGTGAGCATGAACCACAACGTTAACATCCGGGCGATTTCTCAGGGTTTCCCCGTGCAAAGGCAGTTCAACGGGTGTCGAATAGCCTCTCTTGGATTCTCTTGGATTTCCAGAGAAATCATAAAGACATATTTCTTCTGCGGTGGAAAAGAAAAGACCGCTATCCTCGGGTCCACGACCGCGTATCAGCATTTCATCCTCGCCTACACGCATCGATATGTGGCCAAGTGTGCCATGGACTAGACCCTCCATTGCCATAATTCTGCAAGCGGTTGCAATACGCTGCCGTTGGATGTAGTACTCCAACTCTCCAGGCTCAAGACTCATTTGAAGCGCCTTTCTACGTTTCGAATTCGGTGTGATGGTTTCCTTTGGACGAATTTCCTATCGATCTTTTACTACCACTTGTCAAATCCGGCGCGCCGTAGCATTGCCAGGTAGTATCGCCACCCGCCTATATCATTGAAACCCGTTCCAAGGTCGGGAAGAAGATCCAGCTCCTCTTTCGGTATCGATACTGTCCTTCCACCCGCCTGAGCTACTTCAAGTGTTATTTTGGCTGTGATGTTTAGGTTCAATGCGCGAACCAGAGTCTGCTCCACACTATCGCCGGTAACGGTAATTCCATGGCCCTTCAGCACACATGCCTTGTGGCTGCCGAGCGACTCCAGCATTTCATGTGCAACCTGTTGATTTGATATCAAAACCGATCGCGGGTAAACAGGAATTCCATCGGCAGCTAACTGGGCAGCTGGTATGTTGAAGGCGCCAAAGCAGGGAAGCAGCTCATGGTCCGTTAACGCTGAAACCAGTACTGCGGGTGGATGCGCGTGCAGCACCACATTGACCTCGGGACGGGTTCTGAGAGTCTCGCCATGGAGCGGCAGTTCAGTTGGCTTACTGAATCCTCTGTCAGGCTCCTTTGGGTTTCCGGAGAAATCAAATAGGCAAATCTCCTCCGGCGTGGCGAAGAACAAACCGGCGTCCTCGGGTCCACGGCTTCGGATCAACATCAGGTCATCGCCAACCCTCATCGAAATGTGCCCAAGGGTGGCCTCGACTATCCCCTCCATAGCCATGATGCGGCAGGCGAGAGCGATCTTCTCTCTCTCCGCGTAAAATTCCAATTGTCTGGTGTCAATGCTCAACTAAAACACCCCTCCTGTTTAGCTCTTGTGCTACTCGAGCGACTTCAATATTTCATTTGCTTGGGCAAACGCTGAGTTTGCTGCGGGGACTCCCGCATACACACCACACTGAATAAGCACCTCCATAATCTCCTCCCGAGTCAGCCCGTTTCGCAATGCTGCCGGAAGGTGAAATGAAAGCTCACCCAAACGTCCAAGCGACACAAGAATGGACAGTGTCACCAGGCTTCGCGAGCGCCTATCCAGCCCAGGTCTAGCCCAAATTTCACCCCAGGCATATCTAGAAATAAAATCCTGGAATGGAGCAGTGAACTCAGTCGTTCTCGAATTTGCCTCCGCTACGTGCTGGCTTCCCAAGACCTCAGTCCTGACCTCGATGCCCCTCGTCTTAGCAGAACCGATCAAATGTTCAAGAGCTGCATCGATGAAGAGATCCGGCTGTTCTAGATTTGCCAGGTGCGAAGAGTCGGGAATAACCGAAAGTGACGCACCCTGAATCGCCTCAAAAAGTGAAAGGGCAGTTGATGGTGGCGAGACCGGATCAAGGGCCCCGGCTATGACCAGAGTTGGACACGTGATACTCCCCAGTTGAGCTCTCAGATCCGCCAATCCGAGCGCTTCGCAGATGCTGGCATAACCTTCAGGATTGCAGGAGTTCAACATTGACTTGACAAGCTCCCTGGCTCGCGGATTTCGCACATCAATCTGGTTGGTAAACCAGCGCTCCAATAAGCTCCCGTAGAGTTGCATGGTCCCGTTGTCCCTCACGTGAACTGCGCGATCAGTCCAAAATTCCGGAGGTGCGAAATTCGCAGACGTACATGCGATTACCATCTTTTCAATCCGCTGGGGAGCGTTTGCCGCGAGCCACATGGAGATCATGCCTCCCAGCGACAGACCAACTAGTGACACCTTTTCCGCGCCGAGAGCGTCAAGCAAACCCAGAGCGTCTCTTCCTAAATCTTCGATGGAGTACGGCCCAGTAGGTGAACTGGTACCACCATGACCGCGCTGATCGTAACGAATAACCCGAAAATAACCGGAAAGATTTGGAATTTGCTCATCCCACATTTCGTAGGTTGTGCTCAAGGAGTTAAGCATCATCAGCCATGGAGCACTCTCGGATCCGTCAATACGCACCTTGAAGCTCACACCGTTTACGTCAAGATTCAATGATTCCATTGCTGATCAACCCTGCTTGTTGGAGGTACCATCAACGATCCTTTGCCAATTGGATTCCGAATTCCTCCACTCTGCCAATGCGTTATCAATGAAGACCTGGGCAGATCCCAGGTATGTCAATGGATCGAAAGCCTTGAGGGTGTCTTCAGGACTGAAACGCTCTCGAAACACCGACTCCTTCATCAACTCCTCCTTCAACGTGCTGGCGTTTCGAATCGTCCGAACAGTGGCTTCTCTGACCAAGTCATGCGCCGTGGATCGTCCCAAAACCTCGCTCAGCATCAGCAAAATTCGCTCTGACATGACGTTTCCTCGGCTAAGTTCAAGATTCTGAAGCATCTTGTTCTTATCCACAACCAAGTTACTCAGCGTAGCTGAGGTTCTCTGGACACTCACGCCAGTGACGAGAAGCAAATCCCGCAGGGTTTGCCACTCTGCCTGCCATTCGCCGGCCCCACGCTCATTCTCCGCCAATAAACACCCATACAATACTGGAAGCAAGCCTTGCATTCTTCGGAAACAAGCGTTTACCACAATTGGCCCAACTGGATTGACCTTCTGGGGCATAGCCGAGGAACCGCCGCCGTAATCTTGCACTTGGGACAATTCGCCTATCTCCGCCTGGCTTGCGAGAATTATGTCTGTGGAAATCTTTGCGAGAGCGCCGACTGTCAGAGATAGCGATGCCCCCAGTTCGGCAATTCTGACCCGCTGCGCATGCCAAGGCATGATTGGCAAGGACAGACCAAGAATCGATGCGACCCTCGTGCCAACCTCGATCCCGGAGTCACCCAGCGCTGCCAGTGTGCCAGCCGCGCCGCCGAACTGCACCGAAAGGCCTTCCGCAAAGAAACGTTCAAGAGAAACTGACGCTGACACGACACCATCAAGCCAATTTGCGACTTTTAGGCCGAATGTCGTGGGCAGAGCATGTTGCATAAGGGTTCGCGCAACCATAGGTGTCCGACGATGCTGCTGAGCCAACGAGGCAAGTGATGCACCGACTTGCAGAAGGTCGGCGTAGATCAGCTTGATTGCCTCCCTAATGATCATCATGGTGGCTGTGTCCAGGACATCTTGGCTCGTAGCGCCATAGTGTATCCAGGGTCTGGCACTCACTGAAAGTTTGTCGGTTAGGATTTGCACAAGCGGAATAACCGGAGTGCCCCCTGAGCGCGCCTTCACTCCAAGCTCAGTTGGATCTATGCCGTGAGTTGAAATCAGTCCGGAGATTTCCTTAGCAGCTTTTACTGGAATCAGTCCCACCTCTGCTTGTGCCTGCGCCAACGCGCACTCGAACTCGACCATCTTCTGGACTAAGTTCCGAGCTGACGTTATTGGAGCCATCTCGTCCGTGATGAAAACAGGTTCAAACAATCCCTCTAGATCTTGCATTTAAGTTGTCAGTTCCCCAATATTCAATTGCGGCTAGTCGTCAAAAAGGAAGAACTGCGTCTCAGGTCCCCTTTCAGAGTCCTGAAGACGAACGTCGAACTCATATGTTCCTCCTGATTTCTGAGATGCGAGCAACGTAGATCGCGCAACAGGATCCTCAATGGCGTTCAGCAAGGGGTCCATCGCGTTTGCTCCGCTCTCGTCAGCGAAATAGATCCGCGTAAATACGGGCTTGAGCAATCCACGTGCGAAAACCACCATTAAGATATGCGGTGCCTGAAGCTCTCCTGAAGTGCCTGGCACCGGGCCGGGTTTCACCGTTCGAATTCTGTAGTCACCGTTGTTATCAGTAAGTCTTCGGGCAAAACCCACCCATGACTCCAATGTTTCGGGTGGAAACTTGCCGTGGTTATCGGCTTGCCATATTTCGACCATCGCATCCGGCACAGGATTCCCCGCACCATCGAAAACAGTCCCCATCAGGACGATGGCCCCGCTATAGTCCTCTGGCACCACGTCCTCATCGGCAATCCACTCCGTTCCGAACTTGAAGAATGGACCTATAGTCTGGGACGGAGTCGCCCCAAGTTTCGAAGTGCTCATCATGCCTCCGGAGTAGGATTGGAACCGCCCAAGACTATGTCCCACCGATAACCCAAAGCCGTGCCTGGAACCGTCAGATCCCAGTCAAAAGTTGAAATCAACCTTTCAAGAACCTTCTTATCACGAATGGAATTTGCAATTGGATCAGACTCGATCAATGGGTCACCAGGAAAGTACATTTGCGTAACAAGTCTCTGAACAAAAGCGGTCCCAAACAAAGAAAAATGGATGTGCGCAGGCCTCCAGGCATTCGGATGGTTACCCCAAGGATAAGCAGCTGGCTTTATCGTCGTGAACCGATAACGCCCCTCATTGTCGGTGAGCGTCCTACCTCCGCCCGTGAAGTTGGGATCCAATGGTGCAGGATGATCATCTAGCGCATGGGCATAACGGCCACAGGCATTGGCCTGCCATATTTCTATGAGCTGGTTGCGGATTGGTCGGCCATTGGAGTCCAGCAATTTGCCCGAGACTACAATCTTCTCACCAATAGGTTCGCCAGCATGTTGGGCTGTAAGATCATCGTCATTTGGACGAATCCGGCTTTCACCAAATACCGGAACATGCAATTCGGTGCTCCCTGGCCTCAAGATCAGCGGCGCCTTGTTTGGCCCTCGAAGAGCGGTGCTTTGATATGCAGGGAAGCGATAAGGAGGATCCTCTTCGCTTCGAGGCTTGGCGAGAATAACTCCGCTTGCCATGACTAATCCTTTCGTACGTGCGAAGCTAACTACCAGCTGATACCAGCGACCTGATAGCTTCCAATTCCGCTTTGGATGGTAGTTCGGTAATCCTTAATTCATCTGCAACTTTTAGCGTCCAGCCTGTTGATTCTATTACCTTTTCTACCTCAATGTTGGGATGAAGGTGAGTCAGCACAAGCTCTTTGGTGTTGGGATCGGGCTCAAGTAGTCCAAGATCGGTAATGACCATCACCGGTCCGCTTCCAGTCAAGCCGTATTTCTTACGGTCATGCGGTCCTGTACCAAACCCCAAGGAGGTAATAAACGGTAGCTTTTCAACAAAGCTCTTGGTCGACTGACGTAGCATCACTATAACGCGCTTCGAGGCGCCGGCTATCTCCGGTGCACCGCCAGCTCCAGGAAGTCGAACGCTGGGTTTGCGATAATCCCCAATAACAGTTGAATTTAGATTCGCAAACTTGTCTATCTGAGCTGCACCCAGGAAACCAATGTCTATCCGTCCCGGCTGAAGCAGATAATTGAATATCTCCGGAACGGACACAATGGCATCTGCCGTCTCGCCCAGTTCTCCATCGCCTATCGAAAGTGGCAGCCTGGTTGGCTTGGCTCCTATGGTCCCGCTTTCATAAATCATTATCAGGTCAGGGGCGTGCAGACGTCTTGCGAGATTTGCCGCCTTGGACGGCAGTCCGATCCCTATGAAGCAGATCTGATTATTTCTAAGCTGCCGAGCTGCGGCTATCGACATCATCTCATCGCTGGTATAGGTCTCTGAAGACTCCATCCTCACCTCCTATCACCCATTTTCCGGCCATCCGTCAAAATTCGCGTCAACGCAGCCCTAAAGCACATTCTCATCAATCCATGCCAGAAACGTGTCACGGTCCCGACTAATCGAATCCCACGCCACATAGAAGTCATTATCTCTTTGGTAATAACCGGCGGCATACGAAGGTCTCGACCCGCCTGGCACCATCGCAACTGCGGTCACCAGCCAAGAGGGAAGGATCACGTCACCATGCCTGGGATCCAGTTCATCCACAATCTCCTCGACAGTGACCAAAGATTTCCGCCCAGCTAGAACGGCTTCCTTCTGAATACCGGTGATACCCCAAAGCTGAACATTTCCCTTTCGATCCGCACGCTGCGCGTGTATGACTGAGAGATCGGGATTTACAGCGGCCACCGCTCTGAGTTCCTCGCCGGTAAATGGACAGATTATGGGAGCAACCGTGGTGCTGAACTCGTCCAACCCAGTTCCCCTGTATCCTCTCATCACCGCGAATGGAAGTCCTGAGGCACCGGCCACGTATCTGTTTGTGAGTCCGGCGTGACTGTGTTCATCGATCACCAATGGTTGCGGCCAGGAGTGTTCAACCGCATCCCTAAATCTGTGCAGCGAACCAACTCCGGGATTACCGCCCCAGGAAAAGACGAGCTTTGAGACGCACCCCATGCCGATCAACTGGTCAGAAATAAGGTCTGGGGTCAAACGGATCAAGGTCAAATCCCGTTTTCGCTGCCTGATTATCTCATGTCCGGCCGCCATGGGAATCAAATGCGTAAAACCCTCAAGTGCTACGCTGTCTCCATCCTTCAAAAGATGACGGATTCCATCTTGTAACGAAACGACTTCCGCCATTAACCTACCTTAACGCCCAAATGCTCACAATTCACTCTCCAGCACTTCATCAAATGCGCCCCGCCACCAAGGCTTTGTGGCACATCTGGTATCTGTATATGAACTATCAACTATCTATGGAAATGATGACCTGAGAGATATCATAAGTTGTGCCACTGATCTTTCAGTCCTGCCAGGAGATCGAAGGCGTATCGATTGCGGTATGTTGCGGCAGTTGCGCACTTGACACCATGCTGGCCTTCACCATGTGGTCAATCCATATCGCGGTTTTGCCAAAGCTGTCGAAATCGCGGTACATTTCTTACTTGCAACCTTGGAGAACCCCTTTGAAAGGCCTCACTAAGGCCATGACTAAGGTATCTCTGAGGACATGAATTGATACCTACATGAATGTGAGGGATTATGAGAGATGCTGTCATTTGTTCACCATTGAGAACACCTGTTGGGCGATTTGGAGGCGTACTCAGCACGGTACAGGTGGAGGACATGTCAGCCGCCGTCATCTCCGCCTTGGTTGAAAGAACCGGAATCACCGCCTCCGATATTGATGATGTTATTTTCGGACAGGGATACCCAAATGGTGAAGCTCCGGCACTGGGTAGAATCGCGTCGCTCAATGCGGGCCTTGGCGTCACGGTGCCAGGATTCCAAGTTGACAGAAGGTGCGGTTCTGGTTTGCAAGCCATTATTACCGCCGCGATGGAGGTCCAGACCAGTGCAGCCGACTTGGTCCTTGCCGGCGGCTCGGACTCAATGTCACAGGCCGAGCACTACGTCCTTGGACTGCGAACTGGTGTAAAGGGCGACGGCGTCATGATGCACGACCGCCTTGCAAGAGGACGAATCACTTCGGGAGGCAGAAACTTCCAGGTTCCAGGCGGAATGATCGAAACCGCAGAGAATCTTCGCAGAGAGTACAAAATTTCCCGTGAAGCCCAGGACGAATTGGCTTACAATTCCCACCAGCGCGCGGTACGCGCCCAGAAAGAGGGTTGGTTTGACAACGAAATGGTTCCAGTGGAGGTTAAGCGACCTCGCGGGGAACACGTAATTGTCGACACTGACGAGCACCCTAGGGCAGATACCACGTTGGAACAGCTTGCGAAGCTTAGGCCAATCCGACTAGGAATCGATCCCGAAGCGACCGTCACTGCAGGAAATGCAAGCGGACAGAATGATGCTGCAGCAGTTTGCATCGTAACCACGATGGAAAAGGCCAGTGAACTTGGCCTCCTCCCACTGGCAAAATTGATCTCATGGGCCGTGGCCGGAGTGGATCCTCGAACGATGGGAATTGGTCCGGTCCCCGCGACTCAAAAGGCGCTCTCAAGAGTAGGTCTCCAACTCTCCGACATGGACTTGATCGAACTCAATGAGGCTTTTGCAGCTCAGGTTCTGGCAGTAACGACTGAATGGAACTTCAAAAAGTCTGACTTCGAGCGCACTAACGTCAACGGTTCCGGAATTTCACTTGGCCATCCTATTGGAGCCACTGGTGCCAGGATCCTGGCAACGATGTTGAACGAAATGAAGCGACGGGGCAGCCGCTATGGACTTGAAACGATGTGTATAGGTGGCGGCCAGGGCATTGCAGCAATCTTCGAAAGCGTCAGTTGAGGATAGTTCAAATAAGTGTCACAAATAGATAAGTGCTGATCTCATCGCTCTGATCCGTGGCTAACTCACTAGGTCATTAAGGAATGATCAGCACAGAATCGCTGACAAGGTCAAAGGGCAATAAGTTTGGAGTCTTAAACAATCGCCCTGACAAATATTTTCCCCATTTCCTCACTAGCTCAAATATGAAAACCTACTAATACTCAAGGTGTAATATTTGACGATTACGACCACCGAGGGTGCCAGTAAAAAAGGAGTTCAATCAATAACAATTAGCCAGATCCAAATATATTCAGCATCTAACTGACAAAGGAATACTTCTGTTAGTATCCCTTCAACCCATTTTGGGCTTTGAGCAACAGTTTTGCCGAAGAAAACGGTTGGACTGAGTTACATCGGGAATATTTAGGGAGCCATCTCTGTGGCAAGAGGGTATTTCGCCATTCAGGCGAATTCATAAGATCAATAAATGCGGGATCGTGAGAAAAGGCTGCAATACGCAACTAATAAAGAAACGGAAGCGCGTCAGTGTGGAATTTATACCAGAAATAAGACGATGAAACGTTCTGGGGAGAGGGCAATGTCGAGAGCCGTGACACGCACAGCACTGAATACGTTGTCGCTCAGTTTGCCTACCAATAAGTTCAATGGGGGTCAACTACCGGATTGGTTTCGGCCCGCGCTTTCGGGTATCGTCGCCCAATGAGTTGCTCTAACTGGGGCTAAACCTTTGGCTGGTTGTACACATGAGTCATTTGAAATAATGAAAGCAAAGGTTTTGTGGGAATTCATTTGAGGAATGAGGGAAGACGGCAGTTCCCTCAAAAAAGTAAACCACCCAAATATTGGATCCGGAAGTGTCTTATCCATCCGATCCAAGGTACTTTGGGTTCATGGGTTGAATAAGAGGGTAAGAATTTTAGAGGAAATGAATAACCGTATGATAACGGGGACCACTGCAGGTACCCACAGGTTTTGGAGTGATTTGGGGATGAAAGCGTGACTGAAGCGCTCAATATCATTATTGGTGGAATCATAACTGGGTGCATTTATGCGCTCTTAGCGGCCGGCTTTAGCTTGGTTTTCAGTGTGACAAGAGTGTTGAACCTCACGCAGGGAGCTTTTGTAACGGCTGGCGCGCTTATCATGTTCAGCCTTACACAGCATGCACATTTTTCATTGGGTGTGGCATTCGTCGTTGCTCTAATAATGCTGGTTGGATTGATGAGCCTATTGGCATGGGTTTTGGTGCGACCAGCCATGGAACGGGTGACTCACAGCAGCCTCTTGATGATGATGGGTGGACTGCTCACGGCGTTTCAGGGAATTGCATATCTCATTTGGGGCAGCAATCCTTATACACTTCACTCCTTCAGCGGCGCGAAACCGGTCACCGTCTTCGGCGCCGATATCGTGAGTCAGGACTTTTGGATTGTCGGAACCGCAGCTATGGCCGTGCTCCTGCTGTACTGGCTTTTGTTCAAGACGCGATTTGGGCAGTCATTGCGGGCCTCGGCAGAGAATCCAACGGCAACCAAGCTGATGGGTATCTCGGTCGACCGCGTCGTAATTCTTGCCTTTGCACTTGCGACCGCCTTGGGCGTAATCGCCGGAGCAGTAATGGCTCCGACCACATCTCTTGACTTTGCATCCATGTCCAGCTTCACCAATGATGGTTTGATCGCAGTTACGATTGGAGGACTTGGCTCAGTATTTGGTGCTATTGCTGGAGGCCTAGTCCTCGGCGTTCTGACCGCCCTTATAACCGGGTATGTCTCCTCGGTATATGGACCGGCGATCAGCCTTGGAATCCTGATCCTTCTTCTGATTGTCCGTCCTGAAGGCCTACTGTCCCGCCGGAAAGGGCGCAGAGCTGATACCGCTGAAAAGAGGATCGGTAGACCCGAACTGAAATTGCAGGTACCACCCAACTGGACAAAGATTGGCTGGGCGGTGCTGGCCTTGGTTCTATTTTTCGGCCTGCCAAAGTTCTTTACCGCTTCGGGCACACTCCACACTATTGACCTGGTCGGTATTTTCGCCCTGGCAATTGTGGGACTTGAACTGCTGACAGGAGTGTCCGGGCAGGTCAGTCTGGGCCAAGCGGGATTCATGGCGGTCGGCGGCTACGTATCCGCGCTAATGACCGTAAATCACCATGTCGCACCGATCTGGGGCCTTTTGGGTGGAATAGCTTTATCCCTAATCTGCGCGCTCATTCTTGGTTTGGCAGGATCACGCGTCAGGGGAATGTATCTCGCGGTCGTTACATTGGCATTTGGAATCTTTGTGCCATCTGTGGCCACGGGAATGGGTTCAACTGGCGGGCCTTCTGGAATTTCCGGAATCCCGTCATTTTCCATTTTTGGTTACGCTTTCAATACGGACGTGAAGTTCTTTTATTTGATCTTCGTCCTCGTAGCAATAGCCCTTTACTTCAGCTCCAGGCTCATCAAGAGCCACAGAGGGCGACTACTCAAGGCAATGAACGAGGACGATGTCGGCATTTCCGCAATTGGCCTTGACATACGGAGGGCCAAAATCATGGTTTTTCTGGTGAGCGCTGCGATGGCATCTATCGCAGGTTCGCTATATGCGGGGTTTTTCCATTTTCTTTCCCCGGACATGGTTGGGTCCGGAGTATCCTTGCAACTGATCACAATGTTGGTAATTGGCGGAACGGTAAGCCGGCTCGGACCACTTATTGGCGTCACGATTATCACTTTCCTTCCGAATCTGTCCCAGCAGATGGCAAATGTCGGTCCAGTGGTCGATGGTCTTCTGTTGGTGATCTTCCTGAGATACTTGCCTGACGGGATAATCGGAGTTCCTATGAAAGGCATCAACTGGATCAGCACTCGCATTGGGATAAGCGCGAAGCTTCCGAGCGTCGCTGCCGTGGAGGCAGAGGCGGCTACAGCAGCCGAGCCTGAACTTGCAACACTGGCTCCTACAAGCGAAGCGATTGCTGTGTCCGAGGGGCCGAGGCCGGATGCCACTGACCGCGAAACGGCCAAGCGGATAGCACTTAGCATTTCCGGCCTGTCCAAAAGCTTTGGCGGAGTCATGGCCGTTCGAGATGTCAGTTTCGATCTGGAAGAAAACTCTATTGGTGCCTTGATAGGACCGAACGGAGCCGGAAAGTCGACCCTTTTCAATCTCATCACAAATCTCTACATCCCAGACAGTGGATCTGTCACGCTTTGGGGCAATGTGCTTCCGGTTGCAAGACCGCACAGGGCGGCAGAACTCGGACTATTTAGAACATTCCAGACATCGCGAGTCTTCGAACAACTTTCGGTTGTCGACAACGTACTTCTGGGAGGATCCCGATTGTCGCGAAGTGGTCTGGTCTCCTGTGGCGTTGGAACCATTCGGGCCCGAAAAGAAGAGCACGTACTGCGTGAAAGAGCGATGAACATTCTCGTGGCCATCGGCCTTGGAAACAAGGCATATGAGCCAGCTGGCAATTTACCGCTTGCAGCCCAAAAGCATCTTGATCTTGCTAGAGCACTCATGTCAGGCTCAAAGGTCCTGCTGCTGGATGAGCCCGGCGCGGGAATGAACGATGCAGAGACCGAAGAACTTGGATCGATGTTATTGGCGATCCGTGATGCTGGAAGGACGATCTTGGTGGTTGATCACAATATGGCTCTTGTAATGGGAATCGCCGAGAAGGTCACCGTAATGGACGCCGGCCACGTAATTGCAAGTGGTTTGCCAGAAGACATTCAAAAAGACCCGACTGTTATCTCTGCATACTTTGGCTCAACGGAAGTGCGGTTAACTGATGCTTGAAATCAAGAATTTGACCTCAGGATATGATGGACCAGACGTCCTCCACAACATTGACTTGGAAATCGAGCCGGGATCGCTCATAGCCGTGATTGGCGCAAACGGGGCGGGAAAATCCACCCTTCTGCGAACTATATCCTCTCTTATTAAAACCCGCTCCGGAACAATTTCCGTCGATGGCAAAGATCTCACTAATGCAGGCCCTGCAGCCGTTGTGTCAAGCGGGATATCTCAGGTTCCCGAAGGTCGGCAGGTGTTCGCGACGATGACAGTAGCGGAGAACCTGGATCTTGGTGCCTTTAAGACATCAAAAGCCATTGCTGCTGAAAGGTTGGAAAAGGCTTTGGAGATCTTTCCCGCTCTAAAGGAGAGACTCAGCAATCTCGCCGGATCACTTTCGGGAGGACAACAGCAGATGCTGGCGATTGCAAGGGGACTGATGGCTGAGCCAAAGTACCTCCTGATGGACGAACCGTCGCTGGGCCTTGCTCCGATCGTTGTTCAGACGATTTTCGACATCCTTCCCACATTGACCAAAGCAGGAATGGGTATCCTGCTGATCGAGCAGAACGGTCAAATTGCCTTGTCTGTGGCAGACAAGGCCGTCCTCTTGGAGCGTGGCCACGTTACTCTGAGGGGCACTGGCCAGGAACTGTTGAAGAACCCAGAGGTCATTGAACGGTACCTCGGCGTCGGGAACTCGATTGGCGCCGACCCGAAGAAACAAGCTGTCATGTCTGTGCGCATCAAATCAGCGCTGGGAAATGAAACCAGTGATATGTTTCAAAAAACCAATGCTTCAGCACGCTAAATTCTTCTAAACCGAGGGTGCTCAATATCTGCGACATGTGCTCCTGTACGATCGACTCAGCATCGTGATCGCCGAAGCGGGAACGGTTCTGGAAAAACTTTTGATTGCGGGTAGGTTTGTCATGTCGACAAGGTCGATTCGGTGTGCAAAGCTCGAGAACGGACGGAAGTTTAGTGTGTGAATTTTCCTCTCCATCAAGATTCATTTAATCGAGGTCGGCCATTTGCATTGTTTCAAGAGACCGTCAGCAGATTCAACCCCTCGTCCGGCGGCAAGGACTGAACAGGACGAGAGTTGCGTTGAAAAGGTATGGCTAACCTGTGACGTTTATAATCCGCTGAGCAACTGTAATCAAGGCATTGGCGTAAGCCTTACGTGACTTATTGCCAGACTGACCGCAGCCAGAATTGGTTAGGCCCAGAAGGACTGGGTTAGCACCGCTTGGGTTGCCAGAGTTGAGGTCGGAAAGTGCGACCTGAATCAGGAGCAGTAGCCTTAGGGTGCTGGGTGACTGCGCAAAAGCTGGTGAAGTCGGGCGCAAGGTCACACCAGATATTACTAAGGTTGACAGCGAGATCGAGACTGACATCGTCGCAGTACTATGAGGCTTGCCCCTAGCCATAGATATGTGATCGTGCTTGATTAAGCACCATTCTCCGACGAAAGCGACTTCACATATACAACGGTCGCAATATACCAAGGTTTTTCTTTTCACAAAGGCACGATCAAAAACTATTTGCTCCATTAGGAGATAATTGCAAACATGTGTTTTGGAGCCAATCGATTCTAAGTGGACGGAATTTCGGTACAAGGGCTGGGCAATCAGCAATTCCTTGGTTAATATGCAACCGCGCACGCATTACTAGCAGCAAGGCCGGTGGTCGACGAAAAATTTACCTAATACTTCTACGTTGCATTGCATAGATGATCAAGGCTGTGCATAGTACGGCCACGACCAACGAAAGTCCCATCGAGTAGTAATAGCGAGATCCAAAGAGTATCCGACCCACAATCCCGCCCAGAAAAGAACCTGCCAGCCCGACCAGTATGGTTGAGAACACTCCCATCGGGTTTGGGCCCGGAACTAGAAGCCTTCCAAGTGCACCCACCACGAGCCCAGCGAGCAACATTCCCACGATAAGGTTGAACACTGCTTCAGTCTACCTCACCTTTTGGCGCTAATGACGAACCATCGCGGCTCCATCTCTCCTGAAACAACAAGCTATAGAAGCGGGTGCCTCTAATACGGAGTGCTGGATGCCTTCGAAGTTGTCGGCGATGCACTGGCTGCAGTCGCCGTCACCGGCTGGCCAGAAACCGCGATTACATACCAGTATCCCCCGAAGTGGTCGATTCCTTGCCCGTTGGTGAGGTTCGGGCCACTATCGCCCGTGAATGTGTAAAGCGGATGCCCATCATAGGTGATCTGCTTTGATCCGCCAGTTCTGGTTATGGTGCCAACCAGGGATTTGTTCACGCCACCAGTCGTCTCTGGGCTTGCGCCGGAGGCGACTGTTACTGGTGGCCAAACCTTCGCACACGCACCATAGCATGCCGACGTCTTCGCAGTATCCGGCTCAAAGATATAGTAGGTGTATCCGGAGGTCGACGCCAAAATCTGACCATATTTCGAACTTACCGAAGAAACCGATGATACTATCCCATGAACGGCACCCCCTGCGGAGGTTGACCCCGTCGATGAACTGGCATTTGTTGACGAACTACCGCATCCTGCCAGAACTACCATCAAACCTGTAACCGGCAACCATCTAGTGATCATGATCTCACCTTTCGCAATCGGACTTCAGTCTTCCAACGTTCCCGCAACTCTTTAGATCAATTGTGACTGCAATTTTGAGATATCTTTAGTCACCTATATATATTTCTGGCCTCCCGCCTCATCATGGGTATCTCATTTAGGGCTTTGCTGGCTACCAGCTGGACGAGGCGCCTCGGATACCGACCTTCACAGAGATCAATCACAAGTTCACCAAGATCACTCAAGCAAAAACGACAATTTGTTTTCTGTCACCCACTTGACGATTGCATTAGCCAAAAGGAAGGCGGAGGTTTCTGCAAAACACCGTCAACAGCTAAGTAGCAATGACAACTATTAGATTCCTTGGTCCGTGGACGCCCTCAACGCGTTTGAGCTCGATATCCGAAGTTGCAGACGGGCCGGAGATTAGAGTCACAGGATTGGAGACACCAATCCGGCTGAATAGTTCACTGACTCCACGGATTATCGCTTCGGTCTTTACGATGCATATATGAAAATCAGGAAGTAATGTTATCGCCCTGCGACCCTCATCGGGCCTGCCCGAGAGAACCAAAGTTCCAGTTTCGGCAATTGCACAGCTGCATCCGGTGATCACCCCATCAATCTTCTCAAAGCCAACAGCCGGGCCAGAGCCGTCGTCCACCACTAGCTGTACTTGGCCGACTCCCTCATACCAAGTCCGGTCAAGTCCACTCGGGACCACAAGGCTCTTGATGTGACAGCTGGAAATCACCTCGGCAACAGCGGCCGGAATCCCTTCAATATCAACTCGTAGCACCCTTGCTTTGTAGTCTTTCAGAACCTCTTCAAAGAGATCCACAGTCTCGAGGTCATGACCAGCGATCCAAAGAGGCGTGCCGGGGGCCCCTCGGGTAGCAACACCGGCCATGGACGAACCTGGGTCCATGGCCTTATTTAAAAGCCCCGACCGCACGAGGTTCAATATCTTGGTCCGCGATGGCTGATCACTTCTTAAATGGTTATTGGCCACGACTTCTTCTCCACCACACGCGAAACGACTCCTTCGGTATTTCCGGCAGCTCTCTCGCCACTGTCCATTTGCCAGCTACACCCGGTAGAGAACCAAAGGCAAGGAACCGGTTTATCAAAAACCTCAACCGCGAAATGGTCCGCAGTGCCAGATCAAATCTGGACCCGGAACTTAGCACCGCCGACAGTATTGCAAATTGAAACCTCTCAGAGCTGGACCGGTGACCTTCGGTTAGGACCTTCTCTCTCAGATGAACGAGTACCTGGGGTATATTGATCCGGACTGGGCAAACCTCATAACATGCCCCACATAATGTTGAAGCCCAAGGCAACGACTTGGAAGACTCGGTGCCAAACAACTGAGGGGAAAGAATGGCTCCAATGGGACCTGGATACACGGAGTCGTAGGCGTGACCCCCGGAGCGTTCGTACACGGGACAGACATTCAAACATGCCGAACACCGAATACACTGAAGAGTTTGCCGCCCGACCGGATCGGCCAATACTGCCGATCTCCGGTTATCCATTATGACCAGGTGAAACTCCTCAGGACCGTCACCCTTGTGTACTCCAGACCATAGGGAAGTGTAGGGATTCATCCTTTCGCCAGTGGAAGACCTCGGCAAAAGTTCCAGGAAAACTGCCAGATCGTCGAGAGTTGGAATGATCTTCTCAATTCCCATTACGCTGATCAGCACTTTGGGAAGGGTCAGGCACATCCGGCCGTTACCTTCGGACTCAACCACACAAATCGTTCCGGTTTCTGCCACCGCGAAGTTCACTCCGGAAATGGCGATCTTCGCGGAAAGAAACTTCTGCCTCAGATAAAGCCGCGATGCTTCCGCAAGTACTGTGGGATCGTCGCTGAGTGCCGTACCCTTTGAAATCGTCCCCTGAAACAGATCCCTGATCTCCGAGCGGTTCATGTGAATCGCCGGAACCAGGATATGAGATGGTTTGTCATGTGCCAGCTGGACGATCAACTCAGCCAAGTCAGTTTCATAGGCCATGACACCACCTTGCGAGAGATACTCATTCAAGCCCATCTCGTCGGTTGTTAGTGACTTGACCTTCACCACCTCTGACTCCCCATGCTGGCGCACAAGGGAAAGAACGATCTCATTGGCCTCCCCAGCGTCACCAGCCCAGTGGACGACACCGCCAACATTTTCGACGGAGGCCTCGAGCTTTACCAGATAGCTGTCCAGATTGTTCAGAACCTCTGCACGGATCTGCTCTCCCTTGAGCCGCAGCTCCTCCCAGTCATCCTTCTCTGCCACGACACGACCGCGCTTCTCTCGGATAGCGGTTGTCGCAGACCTCAAATTCGCTCTCAGCTGACTATCTTCTATCCGCGGGAGGGAAGTGTAGGGAAATCCAACTCTGGAACCCGCCATGTCAGACAACACCATCCAAACCATGCGCCAAGACCTCGGCCAAGTGCATAACCGAGACTCCGGTGTTGTTCCGTTTCAGAGCACCGGAGATGTGCAGTAGACATGAGTTGTCTAGAGCTACCACTGTCTCCACCTTTGCATTCACAATGTTTGCCACCTTGTCCGCCAGAATCGCGGTTGACATTGGCGAGTTCTTCACCGAGAACGTCCCTCCAAAACCACAGCACTGTTCGGCAAATGAAAGGTCAATAAGCTGAAGACCTCTTACGGCACCGAGCAGCTTGATGGCCGACTCGTAAATATGCAGAGATCTTAGGGAATGACACGTCGGATGATAACTGACCCGGTGCGGATAGGTGGCTCCCACGTCGCTCACTCCGACCACGTCGGTCAAGTATTCAGAGAACTCGAACACCCTTGGCACCAACTCTCTGGTCTTTGAAATCAGGTTAACATCATTTGTCCTGTTGGCCAGCTCCAGGTAATGTTCACGAACCATCGCGGTGCAGGAACCGGAAATTGCAACGATCTCCTCGGCTCCTGAAAACGTATTCACAAAGTTCCGCACCAACGGCACCGCCATGGATGCATATCCGGTGTTTACGTGTATTTGCCCGCAGCAAGTTTGTCGCCTCGGAAACTCAACTTTGACACCGAGACTTCTCAGTACCACATTCGCAGCCCGGGCAGTGTTTGGGAAAAGCATGTCGTTGAAACAGGAAACAAAGAGCGATACTGATCGAGTCATTCCAACCTCTCGTTCTTATGGCACAATTCCATGTAACAGACGGTACCTCAACACATATCTCGTTCTCGACTAAGAACGAACCCTGCTTGTGGAGACCGATAACAGCTTCACGACGTGCGATTCCATATCATATCACCGGCAGAATGACAATGGCAGAGAACCTATTTGGCTTGCAAAAAGTCCATCGCGAAAAGCTCTTGGCTAACCAAGAGTGACGAGGCGCCCCAGGTCAAGCTGATTCATAAGATTGGACAGCTGCTGGGTGAGGATAATGAACCTGTCTGTGGCGAGCAAGAGACCAAAGAATACCAGCGCAAGTGAAGACACGACCGTGATCGCCGCAAAGTGACGCCTAATCCACCCAAAGGTACTTTCAAGTTTCGTAAATGCGAGACCGGCAACGAGAAACGGCACCCCAAGACCCAGTGAGTAAGCCGCCAATAGCAGCCCGCCCCTCAAAGACTGTCCTTGCACCGCCGCGATGGATAGGACAGACGACAGAATAGGGCCGATACAAGGAGTCCATCCAAATGCAAAGGCCATTCCGGCCACAGGCGCTGCGTATGGACCCAAGGTCGTGAGCCTGGGATGAAAGCGCTTTTCGGAGAAGAGATAAGGAAGCCTAAGGTACTGTGAAGCCAGAAGAAATCCTCCCATGCCGATCAAAACCACCCCTGAAATCCGTGTCAATATCACACGGTCCATAAATAGAGCCTTTCCAATTGACGTGGCAACAAGTCCGAGCATTATGAAAACCACTGAGAAGCCGAGGATGAACAGAAACGTCGTCCGGATCGTCCGAGTTGCCCTTGCCAACGTCACAGCGCTCCCACGAAATTCGACTACATCAATACCCGTTACAACGGACAAATATGCCGGCACCAAGGGAAGCACGCAAGGTGAAAGAAAGGAGATTATGCCTCCACCAAATGCAACTACATAACCGGCTGCGAAAGACATAGCTACACTCTAGCAAAAGGCACACTAAGTCAGTTTTACCCCTGCGGCCTGCCGACTGGATTCAATTACAGAAGGAGTACCTGGTGGAAAGGATTAATAGAGCTCTGTTGGTAGTCGATGTTCAAAACGACTTCTGCGAAGGAGGTTCTCTGGCCGTGGAAGGCGGCGTTGCAGTTGCACAGCGCATTACACAGCACATGCGTCACAGTTCCGCTTTCTATGACCTCATCGTGGCCAGTAAAGATTACCACATACGTCCTCAGGGGCACTTTTCCAGGCATCCGGACTTCGTGACTTCATGGCCGGTTCATTGCGTAGCCGGAACCCCCGGTAGCCATTTTCATCCAGCACTGGATCACTCCTTTTTTGATGAGGTCGTATTCAAAGGGGAGTACGACGCTGCCTACTCGATGTTTGAAGGCAAGACCGAATCGGGTGAGGCACTGATCCAACTGCTAGAAAGAAAGGAAATCGAAGTCGTTGAGATTTGCGGAATTGCCACTGACTACTGCGTCCTGCAAAGTGGGATTAGCTCGCTTGAATATGGCTTCCCAACTACCATTTTCATAGACCTCGTTGCAGGCGTATCACCCGAGGGATCGGCAGATGCCCTGGAGGAACTTCAAAGCAGGGGAGTGAATCTTGATTACGCTTTGGAATCATAGAGAACTGGGCACAATTCAAGGCTTAAACCATTCGCGGTTCTAAGGAGAGTTGGAACTTTGCAATTAAACATCATCGGATCGGCCGGGTCATACCCGGCACCTGCCTCAACATGCTCCAGCTACCT
Source organism: Actinomycetes bacterium (assembly GCA_021777475.1). Taxonomy (GTDB): domain Bacteria; phylum Actinomycetota; class Acidimicrobiia; order Acidimicrobiales; family Acidimicrobiaceae; genus SCQM01. The sequence continues at coordinate 27,013 of JAJYDM010000024.1, forward strand.
GGTGAGGTCTGAAAAGACTTCGATCCTACTCGATGCAGGAAATGGGTCCCAGTCACATCTCTATGGAGTCATCGAACCTGGCGAATTGAGTGCGGTAGTGATCAGCCATAGCCACATGGACCACTTTGCCGACCTGATAGGCATTTATCACTACCTTAAATATGCCTTTCCGCCCAAAAGTCCAATCCCAATTTTCAGCACCGGTGAGGTATTGGAAAAGGTGAAGTATCTGGTGGGACCAGGATTGATTGACAGATCGATTTTCAACCTCAACGAGATAGCCCCTGGTTCCGAAATCCAAATTGACCACATGCTTATGCGTTTCTACCATGCCAACCATCCCGTCCCCACCTTGATCACCCGACTGAGAGATCATTATTCCTCCATGTGTTACGGCGCTGACGGAGACCTTAGCGAGGGGCTTTTAGCCGCCTCGAAAGACTCCGACCTACTATTAGGCGAATCGACATGGGTGGAACGCACCGACAATTTTCCTACCGGTCTGCACCTAGACGCTCTCAGCCTGGCCTTGCTGGCGCAAAGGTCACGCGCCAGACAGCTCGTCATCACTCACGTGGCATATCCGGCGGACAAGTCCAAAATCCTTGAAATTGTCAAAAAGAACTACGCTGGCGCTTCTCACCTAGCAGAGGATGGCTTAACATTTTCCTTTTAGCGAAACCAAGACACTTTTGTCATTGCAAACGGATGCTGATCATAAGGTCAAAAAGACCCCGCATTCTGACTGAAATAACCCCGCAAACCTCTGGATTTATTGGTTGGTTCTCGAGCAGGCGTGGCAAAGGTGTGTGACGGTAGTACCAAGAGATAGGGTAACTCAATGATCATCCGCCAGCGTTGTTTGCGCCCAACCTTGCATGTAAGACACCTATTGCCGCCACTGCTTTGATGCTTGT
>JAJYDM010000110.1 GCA_021777475.1 Actinomycetes bacterium
TGACCTCTTTCGAACTGCGAAAATCCAGAACGAGCGAAAACAGGTTCCACGGACTACTGGCAGGGTCAGACAGGTCAAAGATGTGGCATTCACCTTTGGACTGACGAAAGGCGATGCTGCGCTGTAGAAGGTCCCGTTTCACACTTGTCACTACGGCCGGCCCCCTGAATTCTTTGAGCAATGGAAGCGCCAAAGTCAAGGTCTTGCCGGAGCGGGTGGGGCCAAACACCAGTAAAGAGTCCGACGGCGGCAGGTACTTCCGACCCGACATCGTTGTCCCCAGCATGATTGCCCCATGGGATCCGTTTCGTTTCAAACGCGACTTGACCGTAGAAATAAGGTTCGCCCTACGCACACCCCCATGTCTGGGAAGACTGCTTCCACTTCTCCCGTGACTGTACCACGACTGCGGGGCGGCCTGGGTTCTTTGGCTCCATAAGGCCACCCCAATCACCACAACGATAATCAGTGCTATCTTTGACACCCGTCTCAAGACCTCATTCTTGCATCGGTGTTGAACAGCATCTCCTCTGATGGAGTGAGCATGACATCCACAAGGAAAGTCGAATCAGCTACTTTCCAGAGACACCGCCCCCTCGGTAGCGCTCCAATGAGTTCAACCTCAGTGGACGAGAGCCGCAGCAGATCTCCAAGGCTTCTGGCTGAGACCGGGTCAAGATGAAAGATTACAAAGGTTTGCGAGTCACTCACGAGCCCGCGGGCGACTCTCTCGCTGACGCTCCCCTTGTCACCGCTAGCGGCCAAATCCTCGCTTCGGTGCACAACGGCGATGTTTGAAATTCCATAGCCTCTTGAAAGCTTCCAATAAGACCGGAAAAAACCGATGCAGCCTGGACTCGCCAATGCCAGCCAGGCTTCGTCGAGGGCAATCAGGTAGCGGTCCGAAGAACGTGCAAGCTGCTTCGAAAGCAGCGCCAGAAAGACAGGCACTCCGACCCTCATGGACTCGGGTCGCAGCGCACTGAACAGATCGACGTGCAGGAAGCGGTCCATTGGGAGTGTCTGACCTGGCGCCGCCTTCGGCCCATCGATGACCCCACGAAGATCGCCAAAAAGATACCGCCTCAACTCAAGGGCCATCTGACCGGCGACATGAGACGCCTCGGCTGAAAAGGCTCCAAACCTCCTCAAATCCAAATCACGTGTCTCCATCAGCGCGTTATAGATGTCAAAAAGATCAACTTCATCCCCCCGTCTCTCCATTTCAGAAAGACACTCGTCAAGGACGAAAGACTCAATCGGCGATACTTCGCGCTGAAATGACGCGTTTAGGGTTAGCACAAGATTGTCAAGCCTCGAGTGGTGGCTAAACCTGGTATCGGAGCCGGATCGAACGTCCGCCGGACTTGCCAACGGATTCAACCCCGTTCCAGGCCCTTTCCCAAATGAAAAGGTGGAGCCGCCCAGGCCTTTTGCAAGCGGTTCATACTCACCTTTGGGATCCAAAACACAGCCGCGATAACCGATCCCCAAGTGGCGGGAGAGCAGCGCCTTGACAAACGCGCTCTTGCCGTAACCGATTTGTCCAAATACCAGAAGATTTGGACTGGTCAAAACCTGCTGCAAATAAAGCTCGAAGGGGTTGTAAAGAAACGGTCCCAAATGCTGTTCGCGCCCTATGAATACCGATCTGCATGCCAGCGGCTCTGCAAAGATACCAGGACACATCACTCCAATATTCCTAGAGCTCACCCAATACTCCACCATAACTCCTAAAGAGCACCGCCAAAGAGCCTGTGCCGGGCATTAAGTTGTCTGCCATAGGCGCACTCAAGTACGAGACCGCTCTTTTCAGCCTTCGCGACCGCATCCTGGGTCGCCGCTTTTAGTCCGGCCAAATCATCGGCAAATATGGCGAAATAACCTGAAAGCGAGAACATCTCATAGCCCATGTCGAGATCGTTCTCCTGGACCTCCAGCGAAGTGATGGCTCTGGCTTCAGAGTTCCTGGCCAAAAAGCCCATTAGCGCCCTTATGCCGGCATCAGCGGTAATCCCTGAACGCCGGGATCGCACCTTTCTCAGGGCAAATCGGCTGTCGATCGCCTTGAGTTCGAAGCCAAGGAGCGACTGACTGGCAAGAGAGGCCACAAAGGGCACAAGGAAATCAGGCTGGACCTCGCCTGTAGGAAGCTCGACCACATCGAACATTTTCATCATCCGTTCTCCAACCAATAGGTGGCCCCAAAGGGAACGCATATGTAGAACTCCTTTGAATGCGCTCTCTGCAGAACCGAAAGAAAACAGACGGATCAGAGATCTTGCATCAAGAGCCCGAAACCCAACCCCGAGTCCCGAAATGAACGAGACCAACTCCAAATAGTCGCTCCCGCACGGTCTGGCGTCTCTCAGTCGAACTATGACGTACGAGCGGCGGACGACGGATTTCTCTTTTACATCTAGATACAGCGAACGCAGCTCATCTGGCCACTCTTCAGCGGCGGCTTCTCGTCCCGCTTCTCCAACTGGATCAACGGCATAGAGAAGAACGACGGAATCGACCACGTTCGTCAGCGACGACATGGTGCCGAGCACCCTTCCAAAGACAAACGTTCTGGACAGCTGATCCACTCGTTCCTGAAACAGGAAATCGTTACCGAAAACCTCGAACGCCACGACGCATCGCCTTCCACTGCGGTCCTTGCCCATCCCAAGAAGAGTCCCATCCTCCAGACGCACCTCACCTGCGCTGCGAATTTCCATGCCCGGAGTGCGCACCTTTGTCATAGCGGCGCGCCTCTGTCTGGTATTTGAGATTCTCGCCGATCCGTAGTTGTGTTTCGACACCAAATAGGATGAGTCTGAAGGGGGAACTGCAAAACCGAATAGTTCGAATCGAAACTGTCGCCTTTTCTGATGCACTCCCTCTCTAACGAAGCAAGCACCGGCGAAGAGCATCATATCCAGCGTTCGTCTACGATATCCCACCAAGAACCCCAGACTGGCGAGAACGGTAATGGCCAAGAAGCTTGCGAGACCTGGAAACGAGCCAACGAGCAGCAGAGCCCCAAAGCCGCAAATGATACCGATTATCTCGCCACCAATTTGCGACCTTCGAAACCCGAATATCGACCTAGAGCTCGCATGGTCCCCGATTGTGAATCCTCCAACTGCCATTTGATCGGCGCTGGCCACTATCCCCCCTTTTCGCTAATTGCTTTGCTTTAGATAACTCGGTACAACCGTCGCATTTGCCATTGGAATTTCCGGAGTGGCCTGAAGCGGCGGTCCCCCAGCAAGCATGCTCCCCTTACGAATTGCTCCACCAGCAGAGCGACGCGCTAGGTGCGACAGCTGGCCTTGATGGTCCAAATGGGCAATTGGAATAAGACTGAATAACAGAAAAGGACTGAATGAAGCCAGAATGATCATCGCTGAGCCCGTCATGAACTGGCCAAAGTCACCCCGGGAACCCGCGTGGCCAACCAATCCACCTGCCAGACAAAGAAGAACTACCACCGCAAGCTTGGAGAACAGAACCCCGACAGTCACCTCAATGTAGCGGAAAAGCACCGCTCTTGAGGAACTGAGCAGAACGAAGAGCAGTGCAAACGGAATGAAGGCTCCCAATACCAACATCACACCCTGGCGGAGCAGTAGCTCGAAGTACAGAGACAAAGCTCCACACAGGCTCACGACTCCGGCTATGCCGACGATTAAGAACGGGATCGGATTTGAGGAGTCCCCGCGCACCGACACCAAGGCCAAAAATGAGCTGAACGACCCTAGTGAAACATGCTCCGAACTCATCAACCACCCGGCCATAGCATCAACAGAGGCTGCTGCAGTCTGAAAAAAGAACAGAAAAAGTCCCGATCCAACCAATGAAACTGGCAGGTAGACCCCAACAAGCCTGAACAAGTAGCTGCCGGATCCAAGGAAAACTGAGCTAATAACCCCGAAAAGGAACAACGGCAGGACCAGTACCAACGAGAGCAGTTCCATCTTCTGAAAGAACTGAGAAAACCACACGGAAGAGATCGGCGACTGGGAACCATGAAGCAGAAGCCCGTCAAGCCGCGCGAACAGCCATACCTCGGATCCCTCGATTCCCGAAAGGAATCCGTTGGTAAAGAAAAGCATGACCTGGTTGATCACAGTGTTGACGATCGTCGCCATTGTCAATGCACTCCCTGGCCCAAGTGGAAGAAGAAGTTCACCAAAGTTGGCGCGGCCCCGACGATTAGAGCGGCGGCGCCGGAGATAACGACTGCACGCCTGCCGGACATCGCCTGCTGGTAGTTTTGGGAATGGGAACCCAATGCCCAGGTCGCCGCACCAACTAGAAGTCCGGCAAGAGTGATGATCAATGCCCATCCTCCGATACCGTTGGTCAGAGTTTGCAGCGCCGACCCACCTGGCAATAGGGAAGGGTCCGGGGAAAGCGACACGTCACCATAGAGAAATGGCAGGGCAAGTATTTGAAACATTTCCACCTCAACAAGATGAGAGATCTGTTCATGGGGTGGGAACATGAATTCTAGTTCAGTGACTTGAGAAAAAAAAGGGCAATAAATTGGGTCCGCAGTACAAAGAAATCCGCCATATCGGCAGCGTCGCTCCAATCACCGCTACGATGTCGCTAGAAGCACTATGAATACCTTCATTTTGATCCTCCTCGTCATCGTCGGGATTGCGATTGGATTCGCCATTTCGCTCTATTGGTCAAACAAATTCCATCCATTCCAATGGCGCGACCATCCAGAGAATTCCGGCAAGTCAGGCCTGATTCACACTGCTCGAGCTCAGCCGGCCAGGGAAGAGCCTCCAACCGCCGAAGCGCCCTCTCAAAGCGTCTCCGGCGATCTTCAGTCGGACGTGCGACTTCTGATTCAAGCACTGGATTCGATTCCTCAGGGAATCACAATCTGCTCGGCGGACGGTGAGGTGCTAATCAGGAATAAGGTTGCCAGTTCTATTTTTGACGGTCGGCACCAAGATGCTCTCGCCGCGAGAGCGTTTGACGAACTCCTTACTCTGGCCAAAGCGGGAACGATGACAGAACGTTCCCTGGAGATTTACGGTCCCCCGAAACGCAGCTATGTAATCCGGACAGACTCTCTTATGTCCGAGGGACGGATGATCGGGGTCATTGCCATACTTGAGGACATCTCCGACAAAAAACACCTCGATGAGGTTAGACGCGATTTTGTGGCCAATGTAAGCCATGAACTTAAGACCCCAATAGGGGCAATGGGTCTGCTGGCCGAAACGCTGAGCACGGAAGACGACCTGGAAATCGCAAAGCGTCTATCAATTAGGATCCAAAACGAGGCATTTAGGCTTGGCCGAATCATAGACGATCTCTTGGACCTGAGCCGTATCGAAACTGAAGACACTCCTGTTCGCGAGATCGTAGAAATAGAAAAGATTGTCACGGAGGCGGCCAACAGGATCGGACCGAGCGCCGAGGTCCGCCATGTCACTGTCGAGCTGCGTGCAACAGATCTGTCCTCCTATGTTCTGGGCGATAGAAGAGAGCTCATGAGCGCGGTATACAATTTGCTGGATAACGCCATCAAGTATTCTGAAAGCGGGTCCAAGGTTTCCGTGGAGATCGTCCGCAACCCACCGTCGGTTGACATCAAAGTGAGAGACCAGGGTATCGGAATTCCTAGCCGGGATCTAGAACGGATTTTCGAGAGATTCTACAGAGTTGACCAGGCGCGTTCCAGAGCCACTGGAGGAACGGGATTGGGATTGTCCATAGTGAGACATGTGGCAAACAATCACAACGGTAATGTTTTCGTCGAGTCTCGCGAGGGTTCTGGTTCAGTGTTTACG
>JAJYDM010000111.1 GCA_021777475.1 Actinomycetes bacterium
CGGCGAACGGTGGATCGAGAATAGTCCGGGTTTCGCCATTCTGGACCTGGCGGGATCCGCTCAATGTGGTCAACGATTTTTATTTCGGATCGGTGCGCTCTTTCTTTATGTCGTTGCCTGAAGGTTCGGCCGCTTCCGGATATCTCAAAGGGTTGATGGCCATTGACCGAGCCGCGTATGAGGGTATCCGGGAGAATTTTGGCAAGGATCTTAGCGATCCTGTCGTGTCTTCAGAGGTTTATCGAGCTGCCGGCTCCGGCGACATGGTGTTCGCTTCGTCTTCCATGCCAATCAGAGATCTCGAGTGGTTTGCGCCTCTATCAGAAAAGCTGCCGATTGTGTACTCAAACAGGGGAGTGAACGGTATTGATGGTGTCACATCCAGTTTTCACGGTGCAGCAACGGCGCACCAGAGGCAGAACCCTGGCAGTCGGTCTTTTCTCCTGATCGGTGATCTTGCATTTCGTCATGACGTCGGTGCGCTTGCCGGCATTTCTGGGAGCGGATTGAATATTTTCATTTGCGTGACCGACAACTCCGGAGGGGGAATTTTCTCGTTTCTGCCTCGTTCCTCCTCCTTGGAGAAGGAACAGTTCGAAAGGCTTTTTGCTGCGCCTCAAAATGGAGATTTAGCAGCGATCGGAAGCGGGTTTGGACTATACACTCAAGTGGTCAAAGACGTTGCATTCCTACGGCGAGAGCTTGAAGAGTTTTCCAGAGAGGGGGGAGTGAGGTTGGTCGTTGCGAGATCTGACCGCTCGGAGAATGTTCGGGTTCACCAAAAGGCTTTAGAGGCGGGAAAGTCCCGAGCCGAAGAGGTGCTTGACGGGATAGGGATTTAGAGTGTGAGTTTTGGGAGATGGTGTGGGTCTATTTGAGGAAATGACAAGCCGGGGTCTGATCGCCCAGGTGACTGATCCCGCTATTGGGGAGATGTTGAACAATTCGTCACTCACTGCGTATATTGGATTTGATCCGACTGCGGATTCGCTTCATGTCGGGCACCTTGTGCAAATCTTCAATCTAAAAAGACTTCAGGAGCATGGTCACCGGCCAATTGCGGTCGCGGGTGGCGCAACTGGACTGATTGGTGACCCCTCTGGCAAGAGCGAGGAGCGCAATCTCTTAGACAGTGATATCCTTGCGAGGAATTTGGCAAGGATCGAGGGCCAACTTTCTCGTTTTCTAGATTTCCAAAGCAAGACGAACTCCGCACTTGTGCTCAACAACGCCGACTGGTTGGGCCGGATCTATTTGGTCGATTTTCTGAGAGACGTCGGAAAACACTTCAGTGTAAACCAGATGGTCGCTAAGGAGTCAGTGAAGTCGCGAATAGCCTCCAGGGATCAGGGGATTTCCTATACAGAGTTCTCGTATCAGCTGCTCCAATCGTATGACTTTCTGCATCTTTTCGATAATTACAACTGCATTTTGCAAATGGGGGCATCCGATCAATGGGGCAATGTCACCTCCGGGATCGAACTCATTAGGAAGATGCGCCAGAAAGTTGCCTACGGGCTGACTACTCCCCTGGTGCTCAAAGCGGACGGAACAAAGTTCGGGAAAAGTGAATCGGGGACTGTTTGGATTGACCCGGACAAGACGTCGCCTTATCAGTTTTATCAGTTTTTTCTGAGGGCTGAAGATGAGGTTGTAGGCTCTTATTTGAGGTCCTTCACCTGGATTGGAGAGGACGAATTAGCTGAGCTCGATCTTGCAACTGCCCAGGAGCCGGGTAAGCGCCGAGCGCAAAACGCTTTGGCCGCTGCAGTGACAAATTTGGTACATGGGCCGGAGATGACCAGAAAAGTCAAGATAGCAGCTCAAGCACTGTTTTCTGAAGAGATATTAGGGCTTTCTGAAGAAACGCTTGCGCTGGCAATTGAAGATGCACCAGCTATCTCGATTTCTGCCGGTTCGCTATCGGATGGAATTGCGCTGGTCGACCTTCTCTGCGATGCAGGTCTAACCAAATCCAAGTCGGAATCGCGCAAAGTCATTGCACAGGGAGGCGCATATTTGAATAATGTTCGAGTCGCGGACCTGGACATGAAAGTGAAATCTGACGACCTGATCGCCGGAGGAGTTCTACTTCTGCGTCGCGGCAAGAAAGATTACATCGTGGTTAGAGCCACAACATAGCCGAATCACCCGCACCTGGCATGTTGGCAAGCCACATCTCAGATGTTCGTTTTATGTCGGAACAGAATATTGCAGTGTTCGAGGTCTGAACAGACACATCTGATGATTGATTTGATAGGTCTGTCATGGTGTCTAAATCTTTCTGAATCCTTTTCTTTTCCGGAACCAGCGGCGAAAAGCAGATCTTTGATGGCGGATGATTTAGGTTTGCCATCATGAAATCGCATAGGGGTTCGAGTGGCCAGCATGCCCTGGTGTTATTGAGGTGGGTTTGGCGCTTTCTAACATTTAGGGCTTGGAAGTTGACGAATCGGTGAGGTTAGCACGTTATGGCAACTGGAAGCTAGAGTGAGTCTATGAGCATTCGTCCGCTTCAATATGTAGAGACGTTACGTCAAAATGGTGTGTCCGGTAAAAGACGCCAATTGCATTCAATGGTGAAAATCGCGTGATTGAGTGCAGTACGTCCGCAACTGGAAGTCTCCCTAATGGATAGGCGGGCGTTGCGTGGGCAAATACGTCTTTGTTGGCGGATGGGTGTGAACTGCATATGATGTCTTGGTCTCTTCGAGTAGGGGTATGCAGCACTAGCCCACAGCGATCTTCAACAATTGTCAGATCTGCTGCTGGAGATCGAGCTCGATTGTACGGCCTTGTTTGCGAGAATCAAGAAGAGGTTCGGATGGCTGGACCAGAGTGCTGAAAACTAGAGATTCCAGCAGCGAATGGATTTGGATCGACAGCCAAATCCAGTTGAACCAACTGCTCCCTGAGTTATGTGGCGCGGGTGAAATCGCTCTGGATACGGAGTTCCATCGCGAGAGGACTTACTATCCAAAGCTCGCCCTGGTTCAGATCGCTTGGATCGACAAGATCGCCCTTTTGGATCCTTTTGCACTCGATCTTACCGCCTTGAGCACGGTATTCTCTGGTCCAGTGACGCTGGTGCTTCACGCTGGAACCCAGGATTTGGAAATCCTGTCGAGGGTGGTGGGCATTTTGCCGAGGTCAATTTTTGATACCCAGTTGGCAGCAGGATTCGTGGGTTTTTCGAATCCTTCTTTAGCGGTCCTGAGCGAAAAGCTGTTGGGGGTGAACCTTCCAAAAGGAGACCGCCTAACTGATTGGACGAAGAGGCCGCTCCTGGAGAGTCAACTTCGTTACGCCGCCTCCGACGTGGCGTATCTTGTCATCTTGAAAGGGGAAATCGAGAGACAGCTGGGGGCGATCGGACGTCTTGAATGGGCTTGGGATGAGTCGAAGCTGCTGCTCGAAAAGGACCGCACAGTTATCCCGGTTGAAAGAGCCTGGTGGAAGATCAAGGAGTGTCGGCATCTTAAGGGTGACTCAAGAAAGGTGGCGCAGTCGTTGGCCGCCTGGCGTGAGCTGAGGGCTGCTGACCTGGATGTTCCAGTGCGGTATATCCTTTCGGATCTAGCCATTGCGGTCATATCCCAGGAGTTGCCTAAGGTTGCGGAAGACCTGCCGATGCTGAGAGGAGTGGAGCATCGCTTTTTGGCTCAAGGGGTGGATCGAGAAATTATTGAGGTTGTGAGTCAAGGAAGGTCGATGCCGGAGCGTGACTTGTGTACACCCGCAATTGAAACATCGGAAAAGAGACTGAAACCGATTGCCAATTTGGCGGTGACCTGGGTAACACAGCTGGCCCAATCTTTGAAGATCGATCCACTGCTTTTAGCTACAAGAGCCGATATAACAGGATTCCTCAATGGCGATCAGGACTCCAGACTCGCCAGCGGTTGGCGAAATGAAGTTCTCGGCGAACCTATTACCAAACTTGCAAGAGGTGAGCTGGCGTTGGCTGTGACTGACACCGGAGAGCTGGAGCTTGAGCAGAGGTCATATCTGCGTTATGGCCGGGACATCTAGATGATTTTAAATTGTCGCTGGTAGCCGTTTGGCGTTTTCTGGTGTCGTAGGGAAGTTCGTCTCCTGGCCAGAGTGAGTATCGACGTGTTGGGAACTGAAGGTAGTCAGCCTCCTAGCCCTTGTCTCCGCGCAGGTCGATTGTCAAGGTGAGAATGCCGTCTTTAAGCTCAGCCTTTGCGTCACCCAACATTGCATAGTCCATAAAGTCAACTTTGGCTCTTTCCACGAAAGCCCTTCTTTCAGGACCTTCGACAGGAGGAATTCCGCGATTCTGCACCGCTTTCGCCCTCTCTTGAAACCGCGAAATCATGGCTACTGGATCGAATTCATTGGTCATGGATATAGAGCTTAGAGGCTCTGGTTTTGGAAGCTTTGTCCGGTTGCGGCATTGATTGATCTTCGCGGATTTCGGGAGGACGTTCCTGGTTGAGTCGACAAGTTTTGCCACGGCTGCATGGGGGTCGAGGTTTCAAAGATGCGCTCTGGTCAGACCGGAGGCGCTTTGGTCATCGTATGGCTTGCGTTCGATGTGTCCTGTGCTTTGCTGACATCCGCGTTGATGCTGGCGCCCGGCCATGACCTGATCGCCACGAAATAGTTGAAAGTTCTGAACATGCTCCCAAGCACAAACGGCACTTTGGACAACCCGTGCCGCAGTCGCGGTCGCCGCTTGGATGCGACTTGGAGAAGAATTCAGTCCTGGACCTCTTCCGAGTCTGGTGAGGTCAGGGAATCTGAAAGGCTTGGAGCTTTATTTTTTACTGCTGACAAAGGCAAGCAAGAAGCCTAGTTGCGCCACGAACGAGAAAAAGTTTCAATGTTGAAGGTTGAGACCAACAAGTAGATGCTGTACCAGAGATGGAGGTTATGGCCCTCTGCGGCCGTTCTGAAGGGACAGGCTGCAAGCCACCGTCAGGTGCGCTGGTAAAGAGCCAGGGTATTGAGCGTGATGGAAAAGGCGGACAAACAGTCCGTCAGGTGTGATTCAGGAAGACGAGCGAAAGCGAACCACTGATGACGTGTCGAAAGTTTATGGACGGCATCAAAACCGAGGTAGCAATACAGCTTCGGGATGAGTCTGGGGGATACCTGTCTACTGCCCAGGTGGTGTCTGGTATTCAGGCGGCGCGAGCCTGTTTTAGGCTTTGGTATAGAACGTGGGAACCTGTCGTCTCGATATAGTGTTGGCTGGAACCCACAGGGTTCCCTGCCGACGAAAGGGAGGAACCCAAGAGGCGAAAAGCTCAAGGGGCGGAGTACCGACGCGAGGCACAGGGGCGGACCGTCCCGTATTAGCTGTGAAGCCTGGTAATTCAGGCAGAGCAAAGGGGACGGATAATCTGGGTTTACATAGCGGTCAACCACTTTTGGGTAGGATGAGCCGGTAAGTGAACCAAAGTTACAAAGCACAAAGCCGTTTGATATTTCCAGAATGGCCGTGTTTGAGGCATATCAAAAGGTGAAAGCCAACGTTGGCGCCGCTGGTTTAGATGGGAAGTCGATAAATGAGTTTGAGAAGAACTTGAAAAGGAATTTCTACAAACTTTGGAATTGCCTGTCCTCTCGGTACTATTTTCCGCCGCCAGTACGTGGCGCCGGGATACCGAAAAGACAGGGGGATCGAGAATTTTAGGTGTGCCTACCGTAGCAGACAGAATTGCCCAGACCGTGGTCAAGATGTACCTGGAGCTAGAGTTAGAACCAATATTCCACCAGGACTCCTATGGCCAGGACCAAGCGGTCTGCTCTTGATGCGGT
>JAJYDM010000112.1 GCA_021777475.1 Actinomycetes bacterium
CACATCTGCGGCAATTGAAGCCGCCTTCTGCGGGTCGAGCCGGCCACTCTCTTTGATCAGAGAAGCCAGTGTGACGCCTTCCACCAACTCCATCACTATGAAGTAAGTGTTGTCGGCCTCTCCCCAATCAAAGACGGAGACGATGTTCGGATGCGAAAGATTGGCGGCAGCTTGGGCCTCTCTTCTGAACCGCTCTACAAAGGACACGTTCACTGACAGTTCGGGAAACAGTACCTTAAGTGCGACAGGGCGATCTAACAGTTGATCCTTAGCCATGTACACTTCGGCCATGCCTCCTCGAGCGATCTTCTGGATCAACTCATATCTTCCGCCGTATGGCTTATTTTCTGTTGGGAGCATTGCTTCTATGTGCCTTCTTTAGCTAGGAGAGCCCTAGGGCTGTTTGGATCATGGACTTCACAACCGGTCCAGCATACTGTGCACCAGTGGAATTGAATGAAAGGCCTTTTTGAGACGGTACGACGACTGCGATAGCAATTTTCGGACTCTGAGCTGGCGCAAAAGCAACCATCCAGTTGTCGGATCCGGAAAGCGAAAGGTTGCTCGAGGCGGCCAGATTGGTCTGAGCAGTTCCCGTCTTCGCCGCAATCTCCACACCCGGTATAGCGATTCCTTGGGCAGTGCCGTTCTTGACCACGCCGACCATCAGCTGCGATACCTGGGATGCGGTAGCAGCCGACGTAGCCTGCTTCCATATTTTAGGTACGTAGTTCTTCACAATCTGGTCTTGATAGTTCCTAATCTGACTCATCAAATGGGGAGCCATAATCGCTCCCCTGTTGGCAATTCCAGCCCCGACCAAAGCCATCTGGAGCGCCGTTGCCGCAACGTTTTCCTGTCCGATGGCAGAGTATGCAAGACCTGGTATGTTTCTGGCAAAAGAGCTGGCCTTTGGAAACTGAGCGGCCGCCACGCCAGGTATGTCGAGAGGCGGAACTTGATTGAATCCAAACGAATAAGCTTCATTGTACAGGCTCTGGGCACCCAATTGCATACCTATCTGCGCGTAAGCCGTATCACAACTCACAGCCAACAATAGCGCAAGTGGACCGCCACAACTCTCGTGCGCATAATTCGACAGCGTATTCACGGTATTTGGCAATGTGATCTGAGTCTGATACGGAAATACTTGAGAGGCAATCTGCGGTGCGTGATCAAAGATAGCAGATGTGGTGACTATTTTGAACGTCGACCCCGGAGGATACGCCCTACTGGTTGCCCGATCGAGCATTGGCTGGTTGGGATCGGTCTGATAAGTGTGCCACGCCGCCTCAACCTTGCTGGCATTGTGCATTGAAAGCAAATTCGGATTGTAGGTGGGATTAGAGTACATAGCCAAGATTGCGCCCGTGGTCGGATCGATCGCCACCACGGCACCTTCCAGCGACCCAAGAGCCTTAGCCGCCTCCGCCTGGAGCTTGGCTGATATTGTCGACACCACGGTATCTGTGACGTATTTCTGTTGGGAGGAAAAGATGTCCGACAACGACTTGATAGGATTAGGCTGAGCCACCAGATACTGGTTGTAACTCGATTCGATCCCACTGGTGCCATATATCAGGGAATCAAAACCGGTTACGTCCGCATACAAAGGCCCGTCAGGGTAAACCCTTAGGTAGTGGTACTGATCGGACACTGGAATCGATTTCGCAAGAACCGTCCCATTTCTTGAGACGATCTGGCCTCTTGGCTCGTTACTGGTGGAAGACGCGGTGAGCACGTTTCCGGGCTTATTATTGAGACTGCTCGCCTGAAGCACCTGAATGTTGTTCAGCTGCAAGAAAAGCACCACAAACAAAATGGTCAGAAAAATACCAAGTCGTCTGATGCGTTTATCCACTGCCACCCGCCAGAGTTGTAGTCGTGGCAGCGTTTGAAACCGACGTTGTAGATGGAGAAGTTGATACGGAACTTATCTGGTTCGACTCGCTCAACAGGCGGTTCACGTAGGCGGAAGCAGCTGGCAGTGAAGGCTCAATCACACCCTTTTGGAGATCGGAAAGGTGGTACGGAGCGACCTGGCTGGCACTAACCTGCGTCTGGCGGACCAACGTTGGATCATACCAAAGAAGCCCTCCGGGTCTGCCCCGGTAGATTGCTACCTTGGACTTGTCAAGACTCACGAAATACGAGTGATTTGCGTAAATCCCAACGGCACTGACACCGACGACAATGACAACAGCGAGAATCAGTAGAAAAACCAGGCTTCTCACCACCGAGCCAAGCCGGAATTTGCGTTCGGTGGCCCGCTTTGGGAGGGGAGCAGGAATTGCCGAAAGCTCGGGTGATCGCGTCGTAGCCGAAGTTATTACGGGGTTCACCCTTACGGCACCCCCGCTGTACTTGGCGCTGCTATCACATGCCCTTCGCTCCCTGGCCTCTTCCTCGCGTTGTCTTTGCACCTGCGAAGCAGCAATGAACCGGTCACGCTCCGCCAAGTCGGCACCGACGGAATGGGTGGCATTCTGCAGACGCTCCCTCATTTTGGTCTGGCTAGGCAGCTCCACAATCCTAGATTTGTCACCCCCAGGAGGTACAGGTGGCGCCGTCACGCTGTCGACCTGAACCACAATGCAGGTCACATTATCCGATCCCCCATTGGACAATGCGCCATTAACGAGTTCCTGTGCCATTTTCTCTGCGGACTCCCGCTTGGAAAGGACCTGGCCAATTTCGGGATCTGTCATTTCATTTGTCAGTCCGTCACTGCACAGCAAATACAGGTCGTTTTGCTTTGGCTCGATCTTCCAGTGATCGACCTCGACATCAGGATCGACGCCAAGTGCTCGGGTGAGAATGTGCTTAGCCCTGTGATTTCCGGCTTGATCTCTGGTGATGTCACCGGATTTGAGCATCTCTGAAACCAGGGTGTGATCGTCGGTCAGCTGATAAAGTTCGCCATTTCTGAATAAATATCCGCGCGAATCACCAACATTCACGAGATGAAGTTGATACCTGTTGTCGTTCCCATTCCGGCAAGTTTGGGTTCTTTCGAGGCACGGGAAAGGATAGCCGTGTTTGCCTTTTGGACGACCTCGACAATGTTCTGCCTGCTTTGAGACTGCGAATATGCCTCGGCAAAGACGTCAATAGCCAGCTTCGATGCGATTTCGCCCCCGACATGACCTCCCATGCCGTCGGCGACAGCGAAGACGGCGCCATCCGCGAGGTAAGAATCTTGGTTGTTTTTTCTGATGCGGCCAGTATCACTTGCCACACCCCAAGAAAGTGAAATCAAAGGCTAACCTCAAATATGGTCTGGCCTATCTGCAATCGGTCACCTGACACAATAACCTGAGAACCAGAGATTTTCTTCCCATTGACGAATGTCCCGTTGGTCGAATCCAGGTCCTCCACGTACCATCCACCCAAATGCTGGTACACCCTTGCATGTACGCTGGACGCAAAGGTATCTTTCACCATAGGCACCGTGCACCCCTGCCCTCTGCCAATCGTCATTGACTCTCCGATCGCGAATGAGGCTCCCGGAACCAGTGCAGCTCCAGACACTACCCTCAGCTTAGGACCGGATCCCGGATCCTCGGTCTTCCCCTGTCTTCGGGGCTTCTTGGATCTAGTAGCGGGTGCGGCTACAGATGGAGCCGGATTCGAAGCCGAGACCATGATCGAACTTCGTGCGGGCCTCGACTCGACCCAAATGGCCCGCAGCACCCGTAAAAAGAAGAGCCAGATCAAGACTATAAGAAGGTATTTGA
This sequence comes from Actinomycetes bacterium, assembly GCA_021777475.1. Taxonomy (GTDB): domain Bacteria; phylum Actinomycetota; class Acidimicrobiia; order Acidimicrobiales; family Acidimicrobiaceae; genus SCQM01. The sequence goes on from JAJYDM010000112.1 coordinate 3,738, forward strand.
AGAGATTCAAGAGTGGAATGGGCATCGCTAGTTCTCCACGAAAACTATGCGTGCTGCGCCGATCACAATTTCATCTTGACCTTTGAGCTCGGTCCTGGCGACTCTCAGTCCATTAAGGTACGTTCCATTGGTTGAGCCAAGATCGCTCAAGATCACCTTGTCCTGGTCGACAAAGACTTGCGCATGCTGCCGGGAGACCTTCGGATCGTCTATTACCACGGTCGCGCCGGGCATGCGCCCAATCGTGATCACCTGCTTCTCCACCGCAACCTTCATGCCATTTGGAAGCAGAAGAAAACCGCCAACCATGAAGTTCTCTTCTTCGTTGAATTCCACATCAATCGCGAATGTGCTTGGCTTGAATGAACTCTCCTCAACCAAAGTAACGCTGACCGGACCTGGCAGCCGGTAGTGATTTTGGGAGCAGTGATCGGTCGCCAACTTCTCGAGTTCACTGCAGATTGTGGATGAGAATCCTTCGAAATCCTCATAATCCCGGGATGAAAGCATCACGTTAAAAGAGTTTGGAGCCACTATCCCTTTGACGCCAACCCGGCGCTCTATCTCGATTCCGCGAATGAGACGCCGTCCTATTTCAGCAGGTTGAAGGCCTCTTCTTGAAGTGCGTGCAAAAGCGCCTTCTACTAGACGCTCTATTCGAGACTCGAAGCTAGAAAGACCCATGCTTATAATCTACTAATTCGAGATCAACATAGGTATACACGCCAACTCAACTGGCTTTCAGAGTCGCAAGCAGTATTCAACGCCACACGAGCGATTCTCCACCTGATATCCGCTAAAGTAGTTTTGCTAATGAGCGAAAAGCTCCTCTTCTCGGGCGAGTGGCGGAATAGGCAGACGCGCAGGATTCAGGTTCCTGTATCCGTAAGGATGTGAGGGTTCAACTCCCTTCTCGCCCACTCTAACTGTTCCAGCCAGGAAAGACCGGCGACTCGAGAACACTGTCTCTCCGGGTTTTATTTTCAGCAGATGGACTCCTTCCAAGGAAATCCCCATTGGTTCACCTGACCTCTGCTGAGGCGCTCTTCCCTCTTGCATCAGTGGCGTACTCGGCACCACAGATGCCGCTGATATGACTCTGCCGGGCAGGACCACCTCCGAAGGATTCGCCTAGCGTTGGCCAAATTCCAACCAATCTGAATCCAAGTGAAAAAACGAGCTCCTCCCGAAGACACTCGAGAGGGCCAATTGGTCGGACATCGCAACTATCCGAAAGCACGCCGCTGAGCTTGACTTGCCCAAAGAGCAGACGGAACGAAGCGGCCGCCCCTAATTAGGAGCCGGTCGAGTCAGTCCCAACACAGCAAAGACGCTACATATGGCCCGAATGGCCGTGAAGCATCAGGTCTTCCACCACAAAACCAGCCTCGCTGTCACTGGAGGCAAGCCACTTCGATGTGCCGATATACGCCTGCTCAATCAGGGTGGGCGTATGGGAGAAGTCGAGAGGCGACACATTCAACGGACACAGGCCTGGGAGTATGCGCAGATCGACCGTATCCTGGTAGCGAAATATATCGGCCACTAGTCTCTGATGCGTAAGCAGTGAGATCGCCTGCAACGCCATTGCCAGCGCCCCCTTTGGCAATGAACGCAGCGAGCAGGCGTATCCGGTGGGAAGAACATAAATCGTTGTCGCACCTGCGCTCGCGGCATGTGAAATGGGGGTGTTATTGGCTATACCTCCATCGACCAACCGCTTCCCTCCGATTACCACCGGGGGGAAAACCCCAGGAATGGCAGCGCTGGCGGCAACCGCCTCAACAGCCTCTCCGCTCGCTATGACAACCTCCTGGCCCGTGGTGAACTCTGTCGCCACGACCCTAACTGGAATTGGCGCGTCCTCCAGA
>JAJYDM010000113.1 GCA_021777475.1 Actinomycetes bacterium
TGTCCACTTATAAAAGAGGTCCCCTGCAAACTAGGCGGGGCTATTTTTGCCTTGTCCGGTTTTGACAGAGTCGGATTAGAAAGTGCAAGACCTAAATACCAGCAATGTCGGGTTTCATCTCTCCTTCTTGCCCAGGTTCTGTCCGTCAAAGCTTCCAAGCCACCCCAAGAGACCTTTATGAGCCAGCCATGACCCGCAGTCCAAAGCACAACAGGAACCCAATGCCGACGCGCCTTCCTTGGTGCAGGAAGAGCTGCAGCCTCCTGTCATTTGTCAATGACCACGGGTGGCCCATCTTGCAGGGCAGGCTTCTCTGTAATCTCGACAGGTCAGGCTCCGCCAACTCCTGTCCAGCCCATCCCGTAGGCAACCTCTTTATTGGGAGCAGCAACGGGTCCTCAACGTCCAGCTTCAACCTTCGCAGAGACCCTATAGGAGGTACAAGCATTCAACGACCTTATCGTTTCCAAGGCCAAGGGCCCAGCTTCCCATGTCAGTGCCGTATTCCGGGCTGTAAAGCGCTGGCCAACAGATTATCCCAACCAAGACTGAAAGACCCAAGCCCCAAGCATCTTCCAGAACCGTGCCATATTGCGGCACATGGGCTTAGCATGGCTGACTCATCCACCAATCCCGATTCGCCTGTGTCGGGTCCGTTTTCCATGCTGAGGTGATTGTGGCTAGGCCAGGTAAATCCAACCAAGAGACAGGGCCTGAGGCCAGGTTATTAAGGTCAAGGAGGTTAGGTAGGATATTTACCCTGGATTCACGAAGGCGCCTCAGTCATGAATATCTGGTCGTGTGCGGTTACAAGGGTTTATCGCGTGTTCTGGGAAGGATTCCGCCTTCTTGTGCCACGATTCCAGCTTATGTTTCTGGGTTGGCAGTATTTCTTTTATCACCAAATAAGCGGCAGATTGTGAGGGACAACCTTGCTCGACCCTCTGGTCGAAGGATGGGATGGTGGGAATCCAACAAGTTGGCACTACGGGGATACTTCTCGTATTCGAGATATTGGGTTGAAGCTTTAGGGCTGACACAGCTTTCGCGCCGGGAGCTGAGTGCCAGGATGAGCTTCAATGGATTCGAGAACGTTTTTACGGCGTTGGGTCAAGGAAAAGGAGTCATATTTACAACTCCTCATCTTGGCAACTGGGACTTTGGCGCAGCATGGCTGGCCTCCAGTGGTCATCCGATTACGGCGGTGATGGAGGAACTCGAACCGAGGGAGCTCTATGACTGGTTTTCAAGCCACAGGATAACCTTTGGCGTCAGGGTGATACCCGCTTCGGCATCGGCTTTTGGTGAACTTGCCAAGACTCTTGCCAGGAATGAGGTCGTTGCTCTTGTCGCTGACAGGGATATCGTCAGTTCGGGAGTGAAGGTGCCGTTTTTCGGAGAGGCCGCTTCAGTTCCGCAGGGGGTCGCACTCCTTTCCCTTCGCACGGGAGCGCCAATAATTCCCGCGGCGGTCTACATGTTGCCAGGTGGGGGCCATTACGCGATTGCAATGGAGCCAATTCGATACACCAGGACTGGACTGCTCAGGGATGACGTTGCTGAACTTACCGGTCTTTTAGTGTCACGATTTGAAAGTTTGATTCGGGCTGCTCCTACGCAGTGGCACCTTTTCCAGCCTAACTGGCCATCTCAGATGGAAAATGGTGATTCAGGTTCTACCATTTAATGCAGGTTTTTGGGGTATCTCGGACGGAGCGGGTTGACAAGTGAGAATTGCGGAGCTGTGCCCTTATAGCCTTTCGGTCCCTGGGGGAGTCCAAGGTCAGGTGATCGCCTTGACAAGGGCAATGCGTCGTCTGGGACATGAGGTTGACATCATCGCGCCATCAGATGCGCTTCCCTCAACGGAGTCGGTGCGTAATATTGGTTCCTCTATAAGGATTCCGGCCAACGGCTCGCGGGCCCCCGTTGGTATTTCTCCGCGTGCGCTAGCCAGGACGGCGTCTATGGTACGTGACGGTGGTTACGAGTTGATTCACATTCACGAACCATTCGCACCCGGTCCATCGCTGGTAGGGCTGGCGGCGGCCAAGGTTCCTGTAGCGGGTACGTTCCACAGGCACGGCGTCACGATTCCCTACAAGGTTCTGGGATGGGCGTTGTCGGGGTTTGGGAACCGTCTGGAGCTGCGCTTCGCCGTATCAGTTGACGCCATGCTCACGGCAAGGAGCGTTTTTGGCGGGCAGTATCAGGTGGTTGGAAACGGCGTCGATTTGCAGGCTTTCGATATTTCGCCGGTGTGGCCTAAGGAGAATCCCACCGTACTGTTTATTGGAAGACACGAACACCGAAAGGGCTTAGAGGCGCTGATTGAGGCGTTTATGGGCATCAGAGACCAGGATCTGACCTGTTGGATAGCGGGTGACGGACCTCAGACTTCCTATCTGAGATCGCTTACCAGCACCGACTCCCGAATCGTCTGGCTGGGCCGGATTTCTGATGCGGAGGCGATGGCACGGATGAAGGCGGCAGACGTCCTCTGTGCCCCGTCGCTTTATGGTGAGTCATTCGGCGTTGTACTGCTTGAAGGTCTGGCTGCAGGTTCAGTGGTCGTCGCGACCGATATAGCCGGATACCGCGGGGTGGCCAGGGATAATATCGAGGCAATTTTGGTGCCGCCCAATGACGTGGCACTGCTGCGCAACGCAATTGTTCGCGCTCTATCAACTGATGAATTCGTCAATTCGCTAAGGGAGAATGGTCGCAGGCGAGCATTGGAGTTTTCAATCGAAAATCTCGCAAAGCTATATTTAGACAGCTTTTCTAACCTGGTGACCTGAAATTCACATAGAATCTGAATCCATGCCTAGGTCGTCTATCCATAATCAGATCTGGGGAGATGTAGAGCAGTTTGACACGCGCAGGGCCATTGTTGTGATTGTTTTCTACTATCTGGCTTTCATTCTGGTGACAGGATCGATTCTTGCGGCTGTAATCTCCCGGGCGCTAGCCCTACTCAACATTTCAGATGAGTTTTATTGGGCGATAATCGTGGGATATGGTATTCCTGCAATAACTGCTCTTGGCGTTGGATTTCGTGCAAGCTTTAACGGCTGCAAGGGTCTTGACCTTCAAAGGATAAGCCTGGACAAGGCGCCCAGTCTGATGAATCTCACCGAGGGACTTTGCCTGACGATGGGAATCGATATGCCAAGGGTACTGGAGCTGAAAGAGCCTCAAATCAATGTGGCCGCTTTTTCCGTCGGCAACACCAGAACAGTACTTGTGGTGACATCGGGTGCATTGGAGGAGTTCACAAGGCTGGAATTCGAGTCCATGATTGCAAGAGAGCTTGTCAGAGCCAAGTCAGGGCAGATCTTTTTTGAAGCCCGGTTGAGAGCGTTACAGAAGCTTGTTGCCCCCATATCGGCCCTCTTCGTTCCAAGGAGACAAACGGCAGCTGTCGCTGCACGTGCTGTCGCGGGAGATCTTGGTGGAGTTTACTTCACCAGATACCCACCAGCGATGATCTCCGCCCTGGAGAAGATGGCAAATGATCGAAATGCTCGTGGGTCGAGTTCAAATCTGAGAAGACGGGTTCTGGCGCCGTACTGGGCGCATCCAGAATTAGAGGATGCCGACATGTCAGCCAGGATCAAGGAACTCAGTTCGTACTGAAAATAATACAAAATTGCAACTTAGGAGTATTGAATAATGAGGAATCGCAGGTATTTGGCATTGGCGGTGGTCGGTGTAATAGGAGCTTCTTGTGGCTTCGGCTCCTCGGCCCCTTCGGCTGCGACCACTACGAGCACGACGGTGTCACCTGTAACTACGACCACAAATGCCCCGGACAAGAATATTTCCCCTCTGACCGGGTTGCCCTACTCTAATTTGGCCGATGCCAAGAGACCTGCAATCTTGGCGAAGATTGACAACGCTCCTCAGGCCTGGCCGCAGTCGGGTCTTCTCCATTCGGACGTTATCTACGAGGAGATGGTCGAGGGTGGTTACACCCGGTACATGTTGGTGTTACAGTCTCAGGACGCTTCGGTTCTGGGTCCGATAAGGTCTGTCAGGGCCTCGGACGCCGATATCGCGTCGCCACTGGCGGGCTTTTTCGCATACTCAGGCGGCATACCTGCGTTTGTTTCCGATATTCGTAATTCTGGAATCACAGATGTGGGTGCGTATGTCCTAGGTGGTGCTTACTATCGCACCTCGCGGCCCGCGCCACATAATCTCTATACCTCAACCACGACTCTTTATACCGATGCCAGACGTGCCGGGTTGACGGCGCATCTCCCACCGAAGCTTTTTCAGTTTAGGAAGACTGGCACTGCATTTAGTGCTGCCGGGGCCCAGCCGATAAGCACATTCAACGTGGACATTTCTGGGAATGCCAACGCCCTGTGGATCTGGGACGCAGCCAAGGGTTTTTGGACTAGGACCACAAATGGGGTACCACAGAGGAACCCCCAGGGAGTCAGCGAAAATGCTACGAACGTGATCATCGAATTCGTCAATTACACCAATACAGGCTTCGTAGATCCGGCAGGCAATCCAGTTCCGCAGGCCCACTCGGTTGGCACCGGAAATGCAGTCTTCCTTTCAGGCGGCCAGGAGGCCACGGGAACATGGTCGAAAGCATCGGAGCATGCTGTCACCACCTTCACAGATTCGGCAGGTCAGCCAGTTAAGCTTGCTCCTGGTAGAACCTGGGTTGAGTTTGCGCCGATCGGTACTCGCACTGCCGCATCATAGGGCTCCTTGTGCGCTGCACGAAGTGATGGCGAATTAGACTTCAACGTCTGGAGGACATTGTGGACAACACTGAATCAACTGCAAATATGACCGGCGGAGCATTGGTCAAGCGTGGGCTCGCTGAGATGCTACGTGGTGGAGTGATCATGGATGTGGTCAATGCGGAGCAGGCGAAGATAGCTGAGGATGCTGGAGCTGTGGCGGTTATGGCGCTGGAGAGAGTGCCGGCGGATATTCGCCGTGAGGGCGGAGTCGCGCGAATGACCGATCCCCATCTCATCGAGGCGATTCAGGAGACGGTCACTATTCCGGTCATGGCGAAGGCGCGTATTGGACACTTTGCCGAAGCGCAAATCCTTCAGGAGCTTCAGGTCGATTACATAGATGAGTCCGAGGTGCTCACTCCTGCCGATGAGGCTCATCATATCGATAAGTGGAAGTTCACAGTTCCGTTCGTCTGCGGAGCAACGAACCTTGGGGAGGCCTTGAGGAGGATTTCAGAAGGTGCCGCGATGATCCGTTCCAAGGGCGAGGCCGGCACGGGCAACGTGGTGGAGGCGGTCAGGCATCTGCGTTCGATAACAGGTGACATCAGAAGACTTACCCAGGCCGACTCGGCAGAACTCTACGGCTGGGCCAAGAATCTTCAGGCACCTATTGGTCTTGTTCAAGAGGTGGCGGATAGCGGCAGGCTACCTGTTCCGCTGTTTTGCGCAGGCGGACTGGCCACGCCGGCTGACGCATCTCTGGTGATGCAGCTGGGGGCCGAAGCGGTCTTCGTTGGATCGGGCATCTTCAAGAGCAGCGATCCCTCAAAAAGGGCTCGTGCAATCGTTGAGGCCACCAGCCACTATCAGGATCCG
>JAJYDM010000114.1 GCA_021777475.1 Actinomycetes bacterium
ATCGGTTATGGTGGCGAGATCTCAACGGTTGGTACCACAAGTCGAATCTTCAAAGGCCATCGGAATGACTGAGGAAAATGCTTTAAGACAATGGTGGGATTGTCTGCAATTGGTAAAAGTAGGGGGCATGCATAAATGGAATGAACCTTTGATGTGTATCTTTAGATATGAGTCTCGGTTCGCATGATATTTTGACGACTGGATAGCTCAGATTCCGGAACAAATGTTGCCGAGTGCTTGCAATCCAATTGCTCAATAAGTATTATACTGAGTATGATACGAAATATGTTACTGCGGTGAGCATTCGGCACGCAATTTTAGCCTTGCTGAGCACGGGTCCAAAGTACGGGCTTCAGCTAAAGCAAGAGTTCGAGGAAACAACAGGAGACGTCTGGCCGCTGAATGTCGGTCAAGTGTACACAACGCTCCAGCGATTGGAACGTGATGGCCTCGTTGAGTCAGATGATCCGGGATCAGACAGCGCCCACAACAGCTTTCTCGTTACTCCCTCCGGGGAGGCGGAACTCTCCAGATGGCTCAACACTCCGCCCGATTTGGCGGCGCCGCCACGTGACGAGTTAGTCATAAAGGTGCTGTGTGCTCTGAAGGTTCCAGGTGTCGATGTAACCACCGTCATCCAGGTGCACCGGCGATACCTCGTGGAGCTGATGCAACAGTGGACCAGATTGAAGGAGGACGAGGCGGATTTCGATCTCAGCTTTGCTCTCGTCGTCGATGCCGAGCTGTTTCGGTTGGACTCGGTTGCGAGATGGCTCGACGCGGCTGAGAGCAGATTGCGTCGAAGCTCCGTAGAGCCACCAAACGAGAGCGGTGTCCCGATGTTGCGCAGAAGGCTGGTCAGGTGGCGATGAGCTTTCTTGAGTTGCGAAGCGTGTCCCAGTCCTTCGGGGTGGGTGAAGCCAAGGTGGATGCACTTCGAGGAGTTGACCTGTCTGTAGAACCCGGCGGCTTCGTTGCTGTGATGGGGCCGAGCGGGTCGGGAAAGTCGACATTGCTGGCCATTGCCGGCAGCCTCGAAGAGCCGACCAGGGGCGAGGTGCTTATTGACGGGGTCAGCTTGTCACGGCTCTCCCGCAACGAGAAGGCTCGACTCCGTCGCAGGACCATTGGTTTCGTCTTCCAGGATTTCAACCTGCTGGCTGGCTTGACGGCGGTTGAAAACGTCTGCCTACCTCTGGAGCTGGACGGAGTATCGGGGAGGCGCGCCCGTGCAATCGGGATGGCTGCCCTTGAAGAGCTTGGCCTGGCCGATCGCTCCAATCACTATCCAGATCAGCTCTCAGGAGGGGAGCGCCAGCGCGTTTCGATCGCTCGGGCGGTAGTTGGGGAGCGACGCTTGGTTCTTGCCGACGAGCCGTCTGGCGCTTTGGACTCCGTCAACGGCGAGGCTGTGATGCGAATGATTCTAAGTGCGTGCAAGACGGGTGTAGCGGCAGTGGTTGTTACCCATGACGCGCATCTGGCATCGTGGGCAGATCGTGTGGTGTTCTTGCGCGATGGGTGTGTAGTCGATCAAACCGCGGCGCCTCCAAGTCCGGAATCCTTCCTCCATCCCTTGTCGGGGCCGGATGACCCGTCTTCAGGCCTATGACCATGAACTCCGCTAACCTTGCAACGCTCGTCAGGGATGACGACGGGGGCGTACCTGCTCGCCACGCAATGATCCGGTGGGCATGGCGGCTCTTCAAGCGGGAGTGGCATCAACACCTTCTGATCCTGGCGCTCATCGCTGTTGCCGTGGCTGCCACTATCATCGGCGCGACGGTGGCCACCGATACGCCTCCTCCACCAAATACCGGCTTCGGGACCGCGCACTACCGAGCCGTTTTACCTGGTTCGGATCCGAGACTCCAGAAGGAGATTGCCTCGCTGTCCGAGGCGTTCGGGCCAGTCGATGTGATAGAGAATGAGATTCTTCCGATACCGGGTTCAACTTCAACCTACAATTTGCGTTCCCAAAGCCCGAAAGGTCCTTTCGGTCGGCCAATGCTGACCCTGATATCAGGCCGGTATCCCCTGGCGGGCGGGGAGGTCGATTTGACCCCCGATCTGGCAAAGGCTCTCGGCCTCCAGGTCGGCGACCTCTGGAGACATGGCGGTATTGTCCGCCGGATAGTGGGCCTGGTTGAGAATCCACAGAGCCTGCTCAGCCAGTTCGCACTTGTCCTGCCCGGCCAGGTCACCTCGCCGACGTCGGTGACCGTGCTTTTCGGTGCGAAAGTGATCACCGCGCCCACGGGCCTGCCGGGTGGCAAAACCGCGTTGGGTGGCCCGGCCGGCGGCTTTGCCGCCCCGGGGGCAATCACGGTCGCAGGCGTGGCGGTGCAGACTGTGTCGAGCGCCTCAGCTGGAGGCATGGCAAACCCGGCCACTATTTCGATCGCAGTCCTGGTCCTTGGCATGTTGTTAATTGCACTGGTTGCGGTTGGCGGCTTCACAGTGGTGGCACAGCGGCGGATGCGGGCATTCGGCATTCTCGAGTCGCTGGGAGCCACCGACAAACATGTAAAACTGGTTGTGAAGGTCGACGGGGTAATTGCGGGACTGGTGGGGGCGCTTGCCGGAGTGGTGCTGGCTTTGATCGGATGGTTTGCCTACCGGCCGATCTTGGAGTCGAGCTCTCATCATCTAATCGGGGCACTTGCCGTGCCCTGGAGCGTCATCGTCGCTGCCATCGTCCTCGCCATTGCTGCCTCATACTTTTCAGCTTCCCTGCCGGCCCGTTCTCTGACGCAAGTGTCCATTGCTGAGTCGCTTTCGGGGAGGCCCGCCCCTCCCAGGCAGATTCGTCGTTCGGCTGTTCCCGGACTTGCGCTGCTTGCTGTTGCATTCGTCGTGATCTGGTATGCAGGGAGGCGGTTCAGCTCCGAGCTACTGATGATCGGACTCACAGCTCTTGTCGCTGCCGTTGTGCTCCTTTCACCCATGTTTCTTGGGATTCTTGGTCGGGTGGGCGGCATTGCGCCCGTGGCTGTCCGCATGGCCTTTCGCGATCTGGCGCGCTATCGGGCAAGGTCTGGATCGGTGCTTGCTGCTGTCAGTCTTGGAATATTGATATCGGTCATGATTTCTGGGATTGCCGCCGTGCGTTACTCCAACGCCCTTGACTACGTCGGGCCCAATCTTGCGCCGAACCAGCTAGTTCTTCGCGCGCCGCCAGGCTCCTCTGGGTCAGGAAATGGAATTCCCATGAAATCAGGTCTGGGTTCAGGAATGCCAACTTCGTCGAGCCGGACGAAAGCTCTTGCCGCGAGCGCCAACACTTTTGCAATGGCGGATGGCATGAGTAGTGTCGTGGAGTTGGAAAGCGCCAACGCCACTTTGCGGCATGCCTCACAGGGGCGGAACTGGATGGGACCGATCTATGTCGCGACTCCTCAGCTGCTCGAGACATTCGGGGTCAACCCCTCAGAGATCTCCTCAGGTGCTGATATCTTAACGATTCGGCCGGGGCTTTCCACCCTATCCAAGATGCAGCTACTTTTTGGAAGCAACGTTTCCGGAGTCGCTCCGCCCGGCTCGCATTCGTCCTTCGCCTGTCCCAAGAGCGACTGCCTCGCCAATCCAGCGATCGAAGATGTCAAGGGGCTTCCGTCGGGCACCTCGGCGCCTAATACGGTATTGACTCAAGCCGCTGTTAGAAAACTGGGTCTGAGCACGACGGTATCCGGGTGGCTAATGCAGTCTGCCCACCCGCTGACTAACGCCCAGATAAGCTCTTCCCGGCAGTTGGCCGCCGCGATGGGCATGGTGATCGAGACCAGGAATGATTTGCCAACTTCCTCGACGATCATAAGCTGGGCGACGGCATTCGGAATCGCCCTTGCTATAGCGATACTGGCGATGTCGGTCGGTCTCCTAAGAAGCGAGACAGCCTCAGATCTGAGGGTCTTGGCTGCGACCGGTGCCAGCAGTTTTATGCGGCGCAACATCACCGCAGCAACTGCTGGTGCGCTCGCGTTTCTCGGTGCCAGCCTGGGTACGATAGCCGGTTACGTGGGGGTCATCGGCTGGTTCATGTCAAGCGCACAGAGCGGTGGGATGTCATCTATCTCAAACGTGCCGGTTGAAAGCCTGGTCATGATTTTAGTTGCCATGCCTCTTCTTGCTACCTTGCTCGGTTGGCTTCTCGCTGGGCGTAACCAGCCCAACATGGCTCGCCAGCCCATTGAATGAAAGGGTGTGTTGGATCTGCTCTATTCGGCGAGACCACAAGATCCAGAGAGGGGCCGGCTCCGGCTACGGTATCCTCTCCACCATTGCATTCGCCAAATGACATTTCCTACTAAAATGAGAAGCAGTGATCGATGGAAGATAGACCGTACCCCTTCACGAAATACCAGATTATCAACCATTAGAGGGCATGGTTCAGTAATTGTAAAAGCCGACCTTGTTCTTCCTCCCATACATCCCGGCCGAAACCATGCGCTTCAGCAACGGGGCTGGGGCGTAGTTGGGATCTTTGAACTCGCCATATAGGGAGTTAAGGATTGAAAGCGCGGTGTCAAGTCCAATAAGGTCCAAAAGGGCAAACGGTCCCATTGGGAAACCACACCCGCCCTTCATGGCGGTGTCAATATCGTCTTTGGTGGCTACCCCTCTTTCCAACAGCTTTATCGCGTTATTTAGGTACGGAAAGAGTAAGGCATTTACGACAAAACCAGCTTGGTCTTTTACAACCACGGCGTCCTTCTTGCATGATAAAGCGAATGCGCAGACCCGTTGAATCGTCTCCTCCGATACCACCAGGGTGCGGACGATCTCGATCAGTTTCATCACCGTAGCCGGGTTGAAGAAGTGTATCCCACATACCTGGCCCGCCCTGTTTGTCGCCGCGGCCAGTTCAACTACAGGGAACGTCGAGGTGTTGGTGGCAAGTATTGTGCTCGGTTTGCACACAGTGTCGAGGCTTCTCATGACTCGCAGCTTGACCTCAAGGTCCTCGACAACCGTCTCTATAACCAGGTCACAGTTGCTCAGAGCTGCGATCTCGTTGGTAACGCTCAGTCTGTCAAGGTCTTCCAAGGACTGGTCCTCGGTCTTGTTTCCCCGGTCGATCTTTTTCTTGAAGGATGCCTTGATGGTTTCCACCATCATTTTGGCGCTTTCCGGCGTCCTGGAGAGCAGCACCACCTTGTACCCGGATTCAATGGTGGTTTCGGCAATGCCAGAACCCATAATGCCAGATCCGACAATTCCCACAAAATCGAACTCCATCACGTAACATTACCCAGCATGGAACGGTATGCCGACAAATATTGGCACGTTTTGTATCGACGGCTCATGTTCGATATGGTCGATGCCTCAAGGGTTGAGGATGCCGTCTTCATTGGCAGTTGCAAATTTACCCACTGAAAAGATTGTTGAGACCACCCCATAAGTTAGCGGCCACAGGGGAAGACAGTTACTTGTTCATGGGGAGAAATGCCTGCAAAAGTTGGGTTGAATCCAGTTTTGGCTTCAGGACCTGTTGTGTAGCCCGCAATGTTGGAGCGGCTGCGTCGGCTGGCAGAAATAGCCAGAGACTTGCGGCTCACACGAGGCAATGGTCGTC
>JAJYDM010000115.1 GCA_021777475.1 Actinomycetes bacterium
TTTACCAAGAAACGCCTTACGCGAAGTCCCAACCAGGATAGGCACACCGAGTTTGGACAACTGGTCAAGTCCCGCCAGGAGTGCGAGATTGTGAGTGAGATTCTTGCCAAATCCAATTCCCGGATCGGCCCATAAGTCCTTGACACCAAGATCTCTTGCCCAGTCAACCTTTCCCTGCAGATAGTCAAAAACCTCTCCGACGACGTCCTCATAGTGGGGATTGCGCTGCATCGTCTGCGGACTCCCCTGCATGTGCATGGCTACCCACCCGACGTCGTATTCTGCAGCCACTGCTGCCAGGCTTGCACTTATGTCGTTGACAAGAGTCGCTCCCGCCTCAACCGCCCTAGATGCCACTTCGGGCTTGAAGGTGTCAACTGAAACTCGGTAACTCTTTGAGAGCTCCGAGATTACAGGTATGACCCTTCTTAGCTCCTCTTCCAGCGGGACTGGTGCCGCGCCCGGCCGCGACGACTCGCCGCCAACATCGATGATGTCAGCCCCCATCGCGGCAAGCTGATGTCCCCGTTCGATTGCGGAGCCGACGTCAAAGAAGCGGCCCCCATCGGAAAATGAATCGGGGGTCACGTTCAAAATGGCCATTATCCCCTGTCTGCGTCCAATGGCGGCATCTGAAAAATCCGCTTTTCTAACGGGTTCCATCTCGACCCTTCGCAATTAGCTCCAACGCCTCAGCCCTTGTCACGCCATCTCTCTTGAAGGCGCCGCGGACAGCCGAAGTCATTGCCCTCGAGCCAACCTTTTTTGAGCCACGCATCGACATGCATAAATGCTCAGCCTCCACTACGACAAGCACACCTTTGGGCTTCATCAACTCCTGAATTGCGTTGGCGATCTCGGTCGTAAAGCGCTCTTGAACCTGCAACCTCCGCGACACGCCATCAACCAGTTTGGCAATGCCGGACAAACCCGCTATTTGCCCTGACTCGTTCGGAATGTAAGCAACATGAACGTCTCCGAAAAAAGGAAGCAGATGGTGTTCACACAGCGAGAAAAACGAGATATCACGCAGTAGAACCATCTCCTCGTGACCAGCGGGAAACATGGATCCCAAGAAGCTTTCACATGGCTGACCTGTGCCGGACAGCAACTCTTCGAACATCTCCGCCACCCGAAACGGAGTCTGCCTCAGCCCTTCCCGATCAGGGTCTTCCCCCATGGCCACGAGCAGCTCTGCAACTAGCTCCTGTACCCGTTCCTTTTGAAACTTCTGTGGATTAGCGCCCTGTGCTGATTCAATAGCCACGCTGTGCACCTCTGCTATTAATCTTTGAATACGGCAATATAAGGAAGGTTGCGATACCGCTCTGCCAGGTCCAACCCGTATCCGATGACGAACACGGGGGGTACCACAAATCCAGTGTATGCAATTTCAAGACCTGCAGTCTGCAGGCCATCCTTGACCAACAGGGAACACACCTCCACTGACCTGGCATTGCGCGCTTGAAGATTTCGCACCAGATAGGAGAGTGTCAGCCCCGAGTCGACCACATCTTCAACTATGAGCACATCCTTGCCGGTCAGATCGAGATCCAGATCTTTGACTATTCTCACCACACCCGAAGTCCTGGTGGTCACTCCATATGACGACGCTGCGATGAAATCGAACTCGACTGGCAGATCGATCGCGCGCACAAGATCAGCGAGAAAGAGAAGAGCTCCCTTTAGCACCCCGACCAAGAGCAGGGACCGGTCCCGATAGTCGGCAGCAATGGTCTTACCAAGTTCGGCAATCCTTGTTTGAATCTCAGATGCCGTCAGAAGCATCTCGCCCACCGCGGGGTCTTGCTCAGCCCAGCTGATACTTGATGATGAATTTGATTTCATGACATGAATCAACCTAGTGCGTCGCGGCCGGTTCGTGACAACAGAGGGTGAAAGTGGGAAACTATCTGGTTGATCACTAGATGTTGAACTTAGAAAGCCTCCCCTTGGAACGGCGAACTCTGACTGCGCCAGGGAGATCAGTTGCGACCTTTTCACCCCTGGCCACACGCAGCACATCCTGAGCCAACTCGTAGGAGAGGCTATGCCCACGCTCATCGGACAGCCACTGCCGTATTGCTTCAGTCGCGATAATCCCCTCCGCGGCCGAAAGTCCTTTTGCATCGGTGGGATCGATCTTGTCGGCCTGCTCCGAAATGTACCTGGATACCTGTTGAAGAATTCGTGCGGTTCTGGCGAGTATCGGCACCACGTCCCGCTTGGATACGTCCGACAACAGCGGCATGACTTCGTGCCTAACCCGGTTTCTCACATATCTCGGATCAAAATTGGACTCATCCGTAACAAAGTTGATGGAAAGCGCACGACAAACTGCCTCGGTTTCAAACCGCCTGAGGTCGAGAATCGGATGTTCAGGGCCCACGGAAATTGAGCCGAGACCGTGAACTCCGGATCCTCTGATCAAGTTTATGATCATCGTCTCGCACAAGTCATCAGCGGTATGCCCGGTTGCCACTCCAGAAATAAAATTTGACCTGCGTAGCTCTCGAGCCCGTTCTTCAAGATTTGGACCGGCTTCCACCTGTCCGCGCAAGGTGCGTACCTCAACGGAGAGCGCATTCCCCAGGCTTTCGACAGCTTGCGCCTCATCCCCCGACGAAGGCCGCAGCTGGTGATCCAAATGCCAGATCCGGACATTTGAGTTGAACAGGTACCCTAGCACCAACAACGCTACGGAGTCAGCGCCGCCTGAGACCGCCACTTCAACGAGACCGGTTTGCGGATGCAACCCGAATTCGCAACGCTCAAGCAGCTTATTCGGGTCAAGGCCTGATCGACTAAGGGCTTCCCTAATGAAGTCGACTTTGCGGGCTGGTTCAAGACTTGACAACTCCTCGATGCTCACGAGCCAAAGCATACTCCTTGAGATCTAAAACGCCACCCACACCGGCACGGCGAACACAGAGAAACACCCACGGATGGTCGACATACAAACATCGTCGCCAAATTCCATACTCTGAAGACGGTTTGAACTCCTGCTTCCGTCAGATTTCCAAAATCATATCGGCTGATCTCGTGCCAAGTCTTTTTATCCATAAATCCGGATCCCGGATTTCCGCAATTTCGGGCAGGTTTTCAGGGCGTTCCCAAATCCTGTCGAAAAGTTCGGCACCTCCAACCTCCTCAACCTTATAGACAAACTTTGCACCTTCATGGTACTGACGCATCTTCGCCTCAGTGCCAAGCAGCTGAGAGATCAACTTGGCAGCTCCCCGCTGGGAGTTGCGGCGACGCTCGAACACTTCGGCGAATCTGACGGACTCCAGGATCTCCCTTGCCCCGGCACGATTCATCACAACATCCCCGTGCCCCTCAAGCAGCGACATCAAACCGGTGATCTTGTTCAGAGTCACCATCTGCTCAGGGGAGGCGAAGATGCCAATGGGACCATTTTCGCCGAGTGGGTTCTTCCCCTCGCGAATCATGTCGAAAACTTTTTTCAGCGAGGCCATGAAAGCTGCCGGGTCCGGGTTTGCAATTGAGATCGAGTCCTGGACCAAACCCTTGAAGTAGTCCCGCATCCAAGCCACCCCATTAAATTGAGCCCTGTGGGTCAGTTCATGGAGCGCAATCCAGTGTCTGAACTGCTTTTGGTCAAAACCATATTTCATTTCGACGGAGATTATGTTCGGTGCCACAAAATAGACCTGGTCCTGGTTCGACTCGGTCCCCGCGTCGGCAAGAATCACATCAAACTGTCCCAGCACTTTCGAAGAAAACCAGCCAAGGATCGCGCCAAGCTGGACACCCGCCATTCCGGCGCTTACGCTGGACATTCTCCACTTGGGCAGCTTTTCCGCTAGTTTGTCGAGAATCGGGGTGAGGGTGGATTTGAAGGAGAGAATATTCGCTTGCGCCCACTCAGGCCTGGTCATTACTAACGGTGCGGCCTTTCCTGGAACAGTCAACCCAGTGGCCCCCGCAACCTGAGCTTGTGCCTGGGGAAAAACGGAAAGGAGGTCCGACTCCAAAGACTGGATTTCAGACCTGGGTGGCTCAGGGAAATAACCGGCAACACTCGCAGCAACGCGGGAAGCAACTTCCCAAGAAATTAAATCAGGCATAACACCTCAATTGAACTAAACAGTTCGGTCAGGCAATCTTACGCCCTCGGGTACGTGGAACGGTTATCGGCTGGTGTAGATAACAGTATTTGCCACGGTTGTAAATAGACAATCTTGTCTTGCAGCTTGGCTCGTTACATTCACGATCTTTCGCATACGCCCTGGAAGGCTTGTCGCCACTCGTCAGTGGCATTCCGCCAATAACTTCTGTACTAGTTGCCATATTTTTAATAACTTGGAGAGAAGTAATTAAATTCCAAATAAATTTGGGTCAAATGTCGTGCCTTGTGATGGGTCCGTGAAGCCCGGAAGTGGCTAGACGACCTTACCGTACTTCAGAATTGCCGCAACCTTCGCCCGTAGAGCATCCGGACAGCGGTCCCTTGACTTTGAAGCGATCATGCTTCTAAGCTCAGATTCGAATTCATAAGCCTCAAGGCAGGGGGAGCACTCATCCAGATGCTGTCTGATCTTAGCCTTGCGGCCTGGCGTCAACTCCCCATCTAAAAACGTATAAAGACGGGCCAGCGTCTCTTGGCATTCCCCGCCCGAACTATTTGTGTGAGACTTGTCGATCATCACCTAAACCCCTGCGCATACCAACCTCGACTAGCGCCTTCTGCAGTGCTTTTCTACCTCGATGCAGTCGGCTCATAACGGTTCCTAAGGGAACTCCAACTATTTCGGATATTTCCTTGTAAGAAAAACCTTCTACATCTGATAACAACACAGCGATACGAAACTGTTCCGGAAGCGACTCAATAGCGGCTTTGACGTCCGTATCTGTAAATCTTTCCAGAACTTCTTCCTCGGCGCTCTTTCCTGTAGTTCCCCCCTCTAGGGCGCCAATTCTCCTATAGAGGTAAAGATCCTCAATGTCGTCCAACCCACTCTCATCCGGCCTCCTCTGCTTTGCCCTGTACGAGTTGATGAAAGTGTTAGTAAGGATCCTATATAACCAGGCTTTAAGGTTTGTTCCCTCCTGAAAGGTACCAAATCCCCTGTATGCCTTAAGATAAGTTTCTTGAAGTAAGTCCTCGGCATCGGATGTATTTCTTGTCATTCGCATAGCAGCGCCATATAGAGCGTCCATGTACTCCGTCGCCTGTTCTGCAAACCTATCCTGATCAGCCACGAAAGTAACGGTAGCCGATATTGGAGAATCCGACATCAAAATTGTTAACAAATCAATTGGAATTAAAATTCCGACCCGATATACAGACCTTTAAACAGGGGTTCCGAATAAAGACGGAACCGGTAACCTTAGACACTCGGCAATACTACCGAGGACCGTAATGTTCCGTCATGTGAGTGCCCTTGGGGCGAGTTCGACCATGGATCATAATCAATATCCGCAGATCAATGGGTTGAGGACTTCAAAATTGCCAAGCAGCTAGACCAACGCAGTTGCCATGGCGGCATGAAGAACTTCTGCCGCCCCATG
>JAJYDM010000025.1 GCA_021777475.1 Actinomycetes bacterium
GATGACTCCCACGTTGAATTGCAGCGTCAACGTTACCTTGACAGGCTCAGCTTCATGGTAGATGTTTTCAATGGTCTCGGCTACCATGTTTCAGCTCCTAAGGGTGGGTTTTATCTGTGGTTCCGGTCTGAGCTGGATGATGGGTTTGACCTTGCTGCTGAACTGGCGGGGAACTTGGGAATCCTGGTCTCTCCCGGGGAGTTTTATGGAAACGATTCGCGGCCTTTTGTCCGGGTGGCAATGGTCGCAGATATGAGCAGGCTCGAGTTAGTTGCCCAGAGGGCGGAGAAGAAAGTTAGGTTTGATGTCTGATTTGGAATCGAGAATCGAGGATCTCTGGCTCCACAGGACTGAGGTGGACCCATTGGACAGCCTGGCTCGGAAACTTGTTAATGAGGCGATTGATCTCTTGGATTCCGGCACAGCGAGAGTTGCCGAGATTGATCCGTTGAGCGATCAGGTGGTAGTCCACGAGTGGCTCAAGCATGCTATTTTGATGCTTTTTCGATTTTCGGATATGAAGACCATTGACCTATCCCCATTTGAATTTGTGGACCGCATAGCGCTGAAGTCGGATTTTGCAGCAAAAGGAGTCCGGGTTGTGCCAGGGGCCTCAGCTCGGTGGGGCTCGTTCTTGGAACCCGGTGTCACTCTGATGCCAAGCTATGTGAACATCGGTGCTCGTGTCGGGAGTGGCACTATGGTAGACACCTGGGCGACTGTTGGCTCATGTGCGCAAATTGGTAAGCGTGTCCATCTGTCCGGTGGAGTTGGAATCGGCGGAGTATTGGAGCCGGTTCAGGCATCTCCGGTTGTCATTGAGGATGAGGCCTTCATCGGGTCTAGAGCGATGATCACCGAGGGAGCCAGGGTTGGACAAGGAGCGGTTGTTGCGGCGGGAGTGATACTGAATCCGTCAATTCCGGTTATCGACTCCGAGACTGGGGAGGAGATCTCCCGAGGGCATGTCCCGCCATGGTCAGTTGCCATAAGTGCGACCAGGCCAAGGAGGTTTCAAGGTGGGGAGTTTGGTCTTGCATGCGTTCTCGTGATCAAACATTTGAGTGAAGGGGAGCGCCATGATAAGGCTGGTCTCAACGACCTGCTCAGGGATCACGGTGTTGCTACCTAGAGTTTGTCGGATGATACTCTTGAGAAAGGGGAAATGCTAACCTATGGGCACTGACATCGTCGCGCTCTGCAAGGAAATGATTGCAATTCCGTCGGTCTCTCACGACGAGGAGAACCTGGCAGGCTTTGTAGCAAATCACCTCTCCCAGTTTTCCAGCATTGGCATTTCTCGTATTGGCAATAACGTCATTGCCAAGTCTTCCATGAACCGGCCGAATAGAGTCATAATTGCGGGTCATCTGGATACCGTTCCCGCAGATGACAATCTGGTGCCGAGACTTGAGGACGGACGAATTTATGGCCTTGGCAGTGCCGATATGAAGTCCGGTCTGGCAGTGATGCTTGGGTTGGCGGAAATCGCCGGCAGTTTTTCATTCGACACCACCTTCATTTTTTACGCATGCGAGGAGGTCGCAACGAGTTTTAGCGGTCTTCTTGAGATCGAGCGGGTCAATCCAGACGTGTTTCGTGGTGATGTCGCGGTCTTGATGGAACCTTCATCAAGTCGGATTGAGGCGGGTTGCCAGGGCACAATGAGGGTTGAGATCATCATTAGGGGACAAAGAGCACATACAGCCAGGCCTTGGGTGGGGGTGAATGCAATTCACAGGGCGGCCGGCATCATTTCTCGTTTGGCTGAAGTTGACTTGGGCACGTCCATGATTGATTCTCTGCAGTTTCGCGAGTCGCTGCAGGTGGTCAAGGTACATGGGGGAGTAGCAAACAACGTTGTGCCTGACTTGGCAACGATAGTTCTTAACTACAGATTTGCGCCAAACAAGACCGTCGAAGAGGCTTTCGAATTTGTGAAGTCTCTTGTGGAAAATCTTCTGGATCAAGACGGCGACGAGGTCGTTCTGGAAGAGGGTGTCCTGGGCGCACTCCCCAATCTGAGCGACCCATTCATTTCGAGGTTACGTGAGGCTTCTTCGGCGGTTCCAAACGCAAAGCTTGGTTGGACGGACGTTGCCTTCTTTGTGGCAAGGGGCATTCCTGCCACCAATTTTGGACCGGGTGATCCACTACTGGCTCATACCAAAAATGAGTTTGTCGAGGTTTCTGAGATTGAGTTGGCGTTTACCACGATGCGGAATGTGTTGAGCCTTTAAAGGGTGCGCATCACATTGACTACCCGGCCATAGATAGTTATTTCATCTGCGGGAAATACCATTGGAGCAAATGTCGGATTTGAAGGAATGAGAGTCACGTATCCTCCATTGGTGGTTACTCTTTTGATAGTGGCCTCGTCATTAGGAGTTCC
Source organism: Actinomycetes bacterium (assembly GCA_021777475.1). GTDB lineage: Bacteria > Actinomycetota > Acidimicrobiia > Acidimicrobiales > Acidimicrobiaceae > SCQM01. The sequence continues at coordinate 2,393 of JAJYDM010000025.1, forward strand.
GACGACGGCAATCTGATTTGGCTCAACGCTTTGTTGGCGGCGAACGACGACGAAGTCTCCATCGAGAATCGCATCCCCTGTCATTGACTCGCCCTTTACTCGCAGAATGAATAGCTCACCACCGCCTGTGAGCGATCGCGGAAGCGAGAAGGAGTCGGTGATCTCTTGTTCCGCATAGATTCCGGTTCCTGCTGCAACGCGACCAACAACTGGCACTTGAACCGTTTCACCTTCATGGGCTTGTTTTCCAATGTGTTCGCTGTCCCAATTTATGCTGATGCTTCTAGGTTTGGTTGGATCCTTTCGCAGGAAGCCGAGTTCCTGGAGAGCTTTCAACTGGGCGTGGACCGAGGACGAAGAAGTCAATCCGACTGCTTCGCCGATCTCCCTGACTGAAGGCGGAAATCCACGTAGCCGTTGTTGCGAAACGATGAATTCAAGTATGGATCTTCTGATCGGTGTGAGCGCTTTGACTCTCGGTCCTGTCATCATTCCCCGTAACTGTCACAGCCTTGTCTGATAATGGTTTCAGAAGGCCTGAGGATTTATTACAACTTTCAGATTAGCAGGAGCGATGAAAGAATGCAAACAAATGTTCGGAGAAAAGGGAGAGACGAACAGATGTTCGTATACTATGAATCCAGAGAGGCAGTCGACGGCGGGATCGGAGGGGAACCAATGGTTGCAGTACTGAATGATGGGCTAGACAGAGGGAATGGACCCCATAGGTTACGATTGTTCGACGGTGTTGGAGGCGGGTGCCGCACCAATGGCTATAAAGGGTATCCAGTTATCAAGGCGCTCAGGAATGTCATCATTTCAGGTACCGCTCTCATTCTTTTGCTAAGTGCCTATTCGGTGGGTGCATCGATTTCGTCGAGTCGCTCAAACCCTGCGACTACCGCAAATTCCCAAGTCCGGGCATCATATCTGTCTTATACAGTCAAGCCAGGCGATTCCGCTTGGTCGATAGCGTCTGAGATCGCGTCCAACCCGTCACAGGTTCCCGCGATTGTAAATGCAATTACCACCTTGGACGGCGGCACAGTCCTTGTTCCCGGGACAGTCCTTCATATTGCCAACTGAACTGGGGGTATTTCAAAAACTCAGTTACCGGAGGCCTTCGTCACCATCCCTGTAGGATCATAGTATGTCCTTTGGAGTGCGATGGTGGAGCGTTTAGTTGCGCTGTCCAGTTTGTGGCGAGTTAGAAGATAAAGTCATTGATTCGAGAACGGCTGAAGATGGTCGATCGATCAGGAGGAGGCGCGCCTGTCTTTCTTGTGGTCGAAGGTTCACGACATTCGAGAGAGTCGAGGAGCTGTCTTTGTTGGTGGCAAAGCGGTCAGGACATAAAGAGTCTTTTGATCGTTCGAAGATCGTCTCTGGGGTAAAGTCAGCTCTGAAAAATAGGCCAGTGACACCGGATCAGATTGAAGCGTTGGCGGCTGATATTGAAGATGTTCTGCGTTCGGAAGGTCCTGAGGTGTCATCCCAAAAAGTCGGAAAGATGGTTCTGGATCATCTAAGAGATCTTGATGAAGTCGGGTATCTGCGCTTTGTGTCGGTTTACAAGGGATTTGCAGACGTCAAAGATTTCGAACGCGAATTTAGCTATCTAACAAAAGACACTGAACCGAAGAAGCCGAAAGCTTAGCGTATGCTGGATTACTCATCAGTGTGACTAAAGCGAGGTCTAAGCGCAAATGTTTGATGCCAAGCACATGGCGGTTTGTTCCTCGCGGATCATTCCGGCCTCTGCTGCTGAGGTGTTTGCGATCCTGGCAACACCTTCGATGCACTCTCAGATTGATGGATCGGGTACGATCAGAGGCGCGATCGACGGACCTCAAAGGCTTTATCTGTCAGCCAAGTTCGCTATGCAGATGAGGATGTTTCTTCCCTATCGTATTACCAATACTGTCGTCGAGTTCGAGGAGAACAGACTTATCGCATGGCGTCACATTGGCGGTCATATTTGGCGCTACAAGCTCAGCGAAGTGGGGGATCAGGACGGTCCATCCATGACTGAGGTTACCGAGTGCTTCGACTATTCAACTGCTAGGAGCGTCAGGTTCATCCAGCTGATAGATGCTCCTGTAAGAAATCTCATTTCTATTGAGAAGACACTTGAAAGATTGGAACAGATTTTCTCCTGATCATTCTGGGAAAGGAAGGTAGGGTAGGATTTTCTCTCTTAGAAAAGCGGCAAGCTGGGCATTGGAAGCCGCCACTGTGAGTTCGCCCGACGGCTCGGTGTCCTTTGGTCCCAAAAGGGTGCCTCCAGCTTCTTTTACGATTACAGAGGCTGCGGTGTAGTCCCACGGCCACAGTCCTGATTCGTAGTATCCGTCGAGACGTCCCTCCGCCACGTAACAGAGGTCAAGTGACGCGGCTCCAGCCCTTCTGATGTCCCGGACCTCCCCGATCAACTGAGTGAGAAAGCGTGCCTGAGCGACTCTGCGCACCGCCGTGTAGCCAAAGCCAGTTCCTATGAGTGAATTTGCTACGGGTACTTGAGTTCTCACCCGTATTTGGCTCGAGCCCTTATATGCACCCATGCCGGCACCTGCCCAGTAGAGGGAGTTTTCTGAGATGTTGTAAATAGCTCCGGCAATGGGACGGTCTTTATCCCGGACTCCTATCGAGACCGAGTAACTCGGAAATCCATATATGAAGTTTGTAGTTCCGTCAATTGGGTCGATTACCCATGATATTTCGGAAGTGCCGCTATGGTTGGCGCCTTCCTCTGCGATGATCGAGTGATTTGGGAATTTCTTGGAAATTCGTTCAACCAGATAGTTTTCTGTGGCCTGGTCAACTTCGGTAACCATATCGTTGCTGGAAGATTTTGAGGAGATCGCAAAATGTCGTTTTCCGCTGCTGTTGATGAGTTCAGCCGCATCTATTGCGAAGGTCTTTGCTGCTCCAACAAGTGTCTGGTAACTTCTCATGTATCCAAGTTAGGCGCTTAGGGAATGCCAAGGAACACCATGAAATTTAATTCCGCGAAGTTGGATTTGGGTAATGGAGTAGAGTTGAAGCGTTGATCAGCACTGTTCGGTAACGTTTCTGTAATTTCTGGCGGAGCTGTTTGGGGAGTTGTATTCCTCCTCGGTTGCTACTTGGTGGGCTAATGACAGTTGCCTTTTGGCAGTGGCGCAGTTGGAATGGACAAGAGTGAGTCGATTGTATTTAAAGGTGCCTTTATCTGCATTGGCGTTTTATGCACATCCCGATGATGCTGACGTGTCCTGCGGGGGAACCATGGCCTTATGGGCGGAGCTAGGTGCGCGGGTGGATTTGGTGGTTTGCACCAAAGGAGAGAAAGGCACGATTGACGCCAGTAAAGATGTCTCTGAACTTGAGAGCGAGCGCCTTTTAGAGCTCGAAAATGCTAAGACGAAACTGGGTATATCAGAGCTCGTCAATCTCTATGTGCCCGACGGAGGAATAGAGAACACCGCTCGGTTCCGGGCGGAAATCGTGCGGTTGATAAGACAGTTTAAGCCTGAAGCTGTGCTTTGCCCAGACCCAACCGCCGTGTTCTTCGGTACTGGTTATTTTAACCACCGAGATCACCGTGAACTTGGCTGGACTGTCTTGGACTCCGTCTCTCCGGCGGCTAGTCTTCCGCACTACTTTCCATCCGAAGGGCCTCCTCACCAGGTGAGCACGGTACTGATGTCAGGTTCGCTTGAGGCTGATGCGTTTGTGGACGTGTCAGCCTCGATCAAGAAAAAAGTTGACGCGGTGCTCTGTCATCGGTCTCAAATAGGAGACCGGGAGGAGTGGATGAGCGAGGTGATCTCAACTAGGGCCAAGGAGACGGGGAAGGCCATTGGGGTAGGATACGCGGAAGCCTTTCGGTTGCTTGAACTGGGAAGTTGACAGTCCTTCATGGTGAATGCCTTGAATCGGAGGTTTGACACCTAATTTTTTGAATCACCATGAGGTCTACTTGTGTGTGACCGTCGGAAGCAGCCGGTTATCGGGAATCGCGGATTAAATTCTTGGCCGGATTTGGGGTTGATAAGAAATTGATGGTTAGTTTGTTGTCGAAGTTGAAGTGATGATCCGTATCTGGGAAACAGAAACAGTTGTCGGATTTTCGCTCGGCATTTTTAGGATTACTGAGCCAAATAGTCTCGACATCATTGAGGGATGCGTGATTCCCGGAGGCAGCTTTGCTTCATAAAAGTGAATTGCCGGCGATGCCTGTGCTCCAGTGATGAGGTGTAATTCTCACAATTCCTGAAAACCATTGGTGAAGTGGTATTCTGTGACATTGCTTGAATCGGAATTTCTATCGTTGGCCGAGACTTTCACTGCAGATCCGGTATGTATTAATTCGTGACTGTGTAGTAAGATGTATTTGGAAAAGAAACTGAGGCACAACGTACGAATGGCTGGCAGTTCTAGACTCCAGCGGCGCGGGAAAGGAGGCGGAGATGCCACTTTCAGAAGAAGAACACCGGATTCTCCAGGAGATTGAAAAGAATTTTTATGAGAATGATCCTGAGTTCGCGACCCGCGTTAAATCGGAGACCGTTTATCGGCACGCTGGCCGTAACATCAAGTGGGCGTTGCTGGGATTTGTAGTCGGCTTGGCGATGCTGATTTTTACGTTCACCGCATCAGTAGTTCTTGGAAGTATAGGGTTCTTGGTCATGTTGGGTTCTGCCGTAATTTTCGAACAGAATTTGCGTCGCATGGGTAAGGCTGGTTGGAGCGATATTTCTTCCTCGGTCCAGGGGAAAGGAGTTCGTTCTCAGTTCGGACATATTTCCTCGAAGTTTGGAAAGCGTTTTGGTCAAAAGGGCTAGCAAAATTTGTTTCGATCTACTGTTATAGTTGCCGAATGGAGCATTTTTTAGCACTCGATATTGGTGGCACGAAATTTGGAAGTGGCGTCGTCTCTGAAAAGGGCGGCGTCATTTCTTATGTAGCGGCTCCTACTCCAAAGGGTGGGTCCGGGTCTGAGCTTTGGGAGCTTGCCAGTAGGTTATTGCACCAGGCCGTGGAAAAATCAGATGTTAAAGCAATTTCAGCAGTCGGAATTGGGTGCGGCGGGCCGATGGTTCCGGAAAAGGGCATCGTCTCCCCGCTTAACATTCCTGGTTGGAGAGATTTTCCGCTAAGAGCGTCCATTGAAAACGAGTTTGGGTTGAGCGTTTTTTTGGACAACGATGGAAAGGCGCTCACTCTTGGCGAAGGACTTTTTGGTCACGGAAAGGACAAGAAGAATTTCATGGCGATGGTGGTCTCGACCGGCATCGGCGGTGGGATCATTCTTGATGGCAGACTTTTGAACGGCCGGCTTGGCAATGCCGGACACATTGGTCATGTGAACATCGAAAAGAATGGGAATGTCTGTGGTTGCGGTGCTGTGGGGTGCCTTGAGGCCCAGGCATCAGGACTGGCAATTGCAAAGTATTACGGTATGGATCCGCGCCAGGCGACGGATGATGTCAAGGTGCGATGTGGAAAAGATGTTGGACGGGGGGTCGCATCGGTGGCCTCTTTGTTGGACCTCGATCTGATCGTGGTTGGGGGTTCGGTGGCACTTGGCTTTGGTGATCTGTTTTTTGATGCGGCCCAACGCGAACTGTCCGCCAGGGCAAGACTGAGTTTTTCCAGCACTGCGAGGATCGTTCCGGTTGGACTTGGCGAACAGGGGCCTATTATCGGTGCTGCGACAGTCGCAATTTCGCGACTGCGCGGACTTTTCTGAGCTGTCTGTCATGACGGCACCGGACTTTTGCGTTGAAGGATTTGAAGATGGATATCAGCTATCCGCCTCAGGCGGAAGAATTTAGGCAGCGAGTTCGCGAGTTTCTGAAAGTCAATCTTCCCCAGGACTGGCGTGGAACCGGCGCCCTTGACAAAGGCGAGGTAGCCGAGTTTACCAAGAGGTGGCGCAGGACACTTTACGAGAATAACCTTCTGGCCCTGCCTTGGCCCAAAGAGTACGGAGGAGCGGGCCTGTCGTCGTTGGAGCAGGTGGTGCTCTCGGAGGAGTTTGTCAGACGCGGTGTTCCATTTGGCGGATCTAATGATCAGTTTGGTATTCAGATGGTAGGAAACACTTTAATTACTTGGGGCACCGAAGAGCAGAAGAGGCACTTTCTTCCAAGGATACTTTCCGGTGAGGATCTTTGGTGTCAGGGCTATTCGGAGCCTAATGCCGGGTCAGATCTCGCAAACGTAGGTACCAAGGCGGTGTTAGACGGAGAACTTTGGGTCATAAATGGCCAGAAGATTTGGACCTCTGCGGGACACCTTGCGAATTGGATTTTCGTACTCGCTCGAACCGACACTCAGGTTGAAAAGCACAAAGGCATTTCCTTTCTGCTGGTTCCGATGGATCAGGCAGGAGTCGAGGTGCGGCCAATACGAATGATGTCTGGTGAGTCGGAATTCAATGAGGTGTTCTTTACGGATGCGGTTACGGCCCGGGACAATGTCGTAGGTCAGCCCGGTGATGGTTGGGCTGTGGCGATGACGCTTCTGGGCTATGAGCGTGGCGAGGGCGCCGCAACGCTTCCGATTCGCTTTCGCATGGAACTCGACCGGTTGATCGAAATGGCGAAGGAATCAGGGGCGAGCAAAGACCCTCTTATTCGCCAGCGTCTGGCATGGTGCTACGGGAAGGTCGAAATCATGCGGTACCTAGGCCTTAGGACACTTTCAGGCTTTCTGAATGGCAAGACGCCTGGACCTGAGAGTTCGGTATCCAAATTGTACTGGTCCGAATACCATAAGGTTGTCACAGAACTTGCAGTGGATATTTTGGGTTCCAAAGCGTTGACTCCAATTGGCAGGGTTCCGTCAACTGCGTTCCGTACGGATGATCCAGGAGCTCCCAATTCCTCGATGAGTTGGGTGACAACTTTTCTAAATGCGCGAGCTGGAACCATTTACGCTGGTACTTCGCAGATACAAAAGAACATTTTGGCGGAAATGGTACTCGGGTTGCCAAAGGAGCCGCGAGTTGTATCTGGTTAAAGTGGGTTCCGGACAATCAATTGTTGGTTTTTCTTCGCTATTTTTAACGTAGGGTAAATGAGGGTTTCGATGAAGACCAATTTCAGATTGACGATGTGGCTATTCCGGTCCTCTTTGTCGTTGTTTCCTCACAGCGATCTGTGGGTGATTGGTTTTATCGAGCTGAAGCGGTTTGCGAGAGCCAAATGGTGGGCGAGTGTCCCATTTTTGCCAATACCGGCGGTGGAATACTGGGAGTTCCGAATGGAGTCGATCTATGGCAATCCCAAGGCAATGCCTTCAAGCAGGGACCTTATCGAATTTCTTCGATGGTGTATGGAAATTCGATGAATTTCAAAGTAAACTCATGCAAGTATGCCAATCAATCATCTGAAAGGTGACGGAGAAAAACGGACGTTGTTAGAGTCGTTGTCCTCTGACGATTGTCGTACTTCTGATCATTTTGGAACGTACTGTTCAGGATTCCGCGCCGCTCGGAACCGGATAAGGCACGCGGGGTAATCTGTGTCCAGGGCTCTCGTGCTGAATGTAAGCTACGAAGCTCTTGGTGTCGTTTCCAGTCGCAGAGCCTTGGGTTTGGTCCTTTCGGGCAAGGCCCTACCTCTTCACGAGAGTAGGGAAGTGTTTCATTCAGAGCACGTGAGATTTAGTGCCCCGTCTGTGGTTCGCCTCAACTACTTCGTCCGGGTTCCATATCCGACAAGGGTTGCCTTGAACAAGAGGTCAGTTTTTGCTCGGGACAACTACATGTGCCAGTACTGTGGCGCGCCGGCGGAGAATATCGATCACGTAATACCGCGTTCCAGGGGCGGAGAACATTGCTGGGAAAATGTGGTGGCTTCGTGCAAGACATGCAACTCAAAAAAGGAGGACCGGTTGCTTTCGGAGACGCACTTCGTTCTTCGCAAGCTCCCAATGGCTCCCAGGGGCAAGGCGTGGATACACCTCCTTGGTGCCGTAAATGAGGACTGGGTTCCCTACGTTGGTTCCAGTCCAATGTCTGCTTGACGCATCAGCTTGGTGGTGGTCCACTGGCTGGGTCGATATTCTGGCTTTGTGAAGTCGTTGCGGATCGTGAGCGAATTGGGTTTGGCCTCTGAAATACATGCAAGCCCAATGGTGTATGTTGACGAACGAACTGCGAGATTCGTCGAAGTGACCCGTAGCGCACTCGTGCTTGGATCGAGCCAGAATATTGATCAAGTGAGCAAATCCGCCCTTGAACACCTCGACGCGGAATTGGTGATCCGCAAGTCTGGAGGTGGTGCGGTTTTCTTGTCGCCAATGGGCCAGCTTTGGGTTGATATTGCAATTCCAAAGACAGACCCATTATTCCTTGGTGATGTTGGCAGGTCATTCCTTGTAATTGGGGAGATCTTCATGGAGGCACTTTCTAGGGTTGGTGGGCATGATCTTGAGATGCACACAGGAAGATTGCTCGGCGGCAGGCTTGCTCGCACGATCTGTTTTGCCGGTCTAGGCCCTGGTGAGATTACATTCGAAGGTGCAAAAGTCGTGGGGATGTCTCAGCGCAGGACTGCCAATGGAGCCGTGTTTCAGTGCACCGCCTATTTGCGTTATCCTTTTGATCAATTGTCCGAATTGATGGCCGGTGCGGGTGTGGATATCCCTGCTCGTGGATATGCTTTGGGGTTGGCCGAGATCTTTGAGGAGTTCTCTGACCTCGACGGCGTACCGGCCATTTCCCAACTGCGTCGGAGTCTGATCGACGCTCTCGAAAACACACTCTAAGACCCAGTTTCTTGCTGGTTAAAGATTCCTGCCCCTGTGGGGGCATCTCCAATATTGCCGGAAGTCCGAAATTTGTTGATTTCTGCACTTGTAGAGCCAAATTCATGGCAAAAGTGATTGCGAAGTGGGGTGAAGTGGGTTAAAGTGGGTCAAAGTGGTGTGGCAGAGATCCATTAGTAGTGCAAAGGGCTGTGATCTCGATGTTTCAGGCGCAAGATATGGCGGCAAAATTTTTTGGTGCGTATGAACATTCTCTTGATGTCAAGGGTCGCCTGACGCTGCCTGCCAAGTACCGGATTCAGCTAGGCGACAAGTGTTTTGTTACCCGATCCCAGTATGAAGACCGTTGCCTGGTGATCTGGGATCGTGACGATTTCTACTCTTTTGCCAAGTCATGGCAGGCACAAGATTTATCCGACTCCACTCTGAGGTGGAAGATGAGGATTTGGGCGTCAGAGGCATTCGACGCCGAGATCGACAAGTCTGGGCGCCTCGCTCTTCCTCAGGCTTTGAGGAGATTTGCGAATCTTGACAAGGAGGTGCTGGTTCATGGAGCGATAGGCACCATAGAACTATGGAATCCTGAGAACTGGTCAAGTCCGCTGATGAGGTCCGAATTATGACCCCATCTGAGTTCTCCCATAAGCCGGTCATGTTTGAAGAGGTTATGGGAGTCTTCGCGCCGTTAGCTTCAGGCCTGATCGTGGATGGGACACTGGGAGGCGGGGGCCATAGCGAAGGGTTGTTGGCTAGGGAACCAGAAAGAATTATCCTGGGCTTGGATCGCGATCTGAGCGCTATTTCGGCAGCACGGGCTCATCTTGCCACCTATTCCAGGCGATTCATGGCAATTCATCAGGAGTTCGACCAGATTGACGGAGCTTTGGCCGCGGCATGTGAAACAGATTCCGCATTTTGCAAGGCGCCGACCGGACTTCTGTTGGATCTTGGAGTGTCATCGCCTCAACTTGAGAGGGCCGAGCGGGGTTTTTCTTATCGGCTTGAAGGACCGTTGGATATGAGGATGGACCCCAGTAAGGGGCAGAGTGCCAGTGAAATTCTCGATTCAATCTCACTCGATGATCTCACCAGACTTCTTCGGGAGAATGGCGAGTCTCGTTTCGCACGTCGAATTGCCGGGGCGATGCTAAAGGGACGTCCATATCAGTCCACGGTTCAGCTGGCGGACGTGATCAAATCGGCGATTCCGGCTGCAGCCAGACGTACTGGCGGACATCCTGCAACGAGGGTGTTTCAGGCGCTTCGCTTGAGGGTCAATAACGAGCTGGAGAAGCTGCATGTCGTTCTAGAGAAGGCGTTTGATCTGCTAGCTCCTGGTGGGCGGATAGCCGTGCTTTCCTACCATTCAGGGGAAGACTCAATTGTGAAGTCACTCTTTCGCGAACAGGTGACAGGAGGTTGCATCTGTCCAACGCGATATGGTTGCGTCTGCGGTGCGGTAGCCAAAGCCAGGTACGTAGTTCGTTCCAAGGCGCCATCAAAGGAGGAGATCGAAGGTAATCCTAGATCGAGAAGCGCACGGTTGCGCGCGGTCGAGATGTTGAGTCCGAATGGGCCGGGGGCGTAACAATTGGCTAAGACTCAGAAGGAGATGAAACTGAGGAATGCCAGGCCGGAGGTGGATACTCAGGCAGCACTGGCTTTGGCCAGAGCGCGCGCAGGGTCGAAATCTCCGCATGTGCAAAGCAGCACCGCCAAGCAAAAGGCCGCCTTCGCCCAACCTCAGCTGCGAGTTGTTGAGAGACCTCGTCGGCTGGTCGGATTCCGAATATCAAACAAGATGTTCTTGTTATATGTGATTGGGTTTTTCGCACTTTTTGCAGCAGTTGTCATGAGGGCGGAAATGGCGGCTACGCAGCTACGGCTCAACGCACTCAATTCGCAACTTTCGTCCATGGAGACCCAGCATCTACGCCTGGAAATTCAGTTGTCGTCGTTGGAATCGCCGAGTCGCATCGTTTCCTACGCTGAAACCCGCCTTGGGATGGTCTATCCGAGCCAGGTGGGTTATCTTGGCGCTGGTCCGAGTTCCACAGCCAACCAGACTCAGTCGACAGCTTTGACGCCGCAAGTGATTGCGGCTCCGAGCACTCTATTCGCTCCGCCGGGTGAGGCAGGCGGCGGGGCTCCAACGCGTCCACTTCCGACCGGTAATTCATCAACGACGGCAACAACTGCTGCACCCAAGGCAACAGTATCCAAGACAAGCTCCGCAAACAGGACTTCAGCACCTTCGGGTGCGAGTTCAGGTACGTCTAAGTTTGCCAGTCCCTCTACGACTTCACCTTCGTCAATTTCCAAGTCGGGTTAGAAAAAGGTTAGGCTATGTCGGATCGAAGAACCAATGGGAATCAGGGAGTTCCGGTTAGCGCAAGGCGTTTGCTGCTCTCGAAGATCCTTATCGGTATATTCGTTCTCGCACTCGCTTGCCAATTGATTCGGGTAACCGTGTATCCGGATCACAGATACGTGGCGCTAGCAAAGGCAGAAGGCTCGGCTACGGTTGCTGTTCAAGCACCCCGTGGAGCAATTTTTGACAGGAACGGGAATCAGCTTGCAGTGTCAGTTCCCAAAAAGACCGTAGTCGCAGATCCAGCGCTAGTGGTTGATCCTGTCAAAGAGTCACAGATACTTGCACAGATTCTTGGAACTTCTGCATCCGTGATTAGGCCAACGCTGCTGGTGCCGGGACAATTCTCATACGTGCAGCACCTGGTGAGTTCCGCTCAGTCTGCAAAGATTCAAACATTGATCAACGGTAACCAGCTCCCCGGGATTTCGTTGGTTACTGAAATGTCTCGCGAAGATCCCAATGGCGGACTCGCACTTCCCGTGATAGGTTCTCTCAGCCCAACTGGCGTGCCTCTCTCTGGACTTGAGTATCAGTTCAGGAAGCTTCTCGACGGGAAGCCGGGACAAAAGATGGTCTCAGTTTCCGAGTCCGGTTCGCCACTTCCAGGTCAGGCGGTTGACTTGATCCCTCCAAAACCAGGCGACAGCATCGTGCTCGGGTTGGACAAAGCAATACAGTTCAATACAGAGCAGGTATTGGGAGCAGAAATCGTCAAGACCCAGGCCTTGTCTGGTAGCGCGATAATCATGAATCCTCAAAACGGACAGATAATTGCAATGGCGAATCTGGTTGGAACGACCTCCCCAGCTCAATCGAATACGGCTTCGCAAACAAGTGCCCCATCCAGTGTTAAGGCAGGTAGCAGCGCGAAGACTTCATCAAGCAAGATCACCGGGTTTGCTGAAGCTCCCACCAACATGGCTGTCACGAATGTATACGAGCCGGGATCGGTCGCAAAGATTGCCACCTTTGCCGCTGCGCTAAAAGCGGGCGTGATAACTCCGTCAAGCAAGGTGGTGGTTCCGCCTTATTTGACCATTGACGGGGCAAACTTCCACGACGCCGAGGTGCATGGCACAGAGGTGCTAAGCCCTCAGCAGATCCTGGCACAGTCGTCGAACATTGGCACCATCATCATTGCGCAACACCTAAATAAATATACGATTACGAACTCATTCATGAACTTTGGCTGGGGAGTTCCAACCGGCCTTGGATTTCCAGGTGAGACGTCCGGATTCCTTGTCAACCCTTCCAAGTGGTCTGGAACTGCAATAGGTTCAGTTCCAATTGGGCAGGACCAAGCGGTATCGGCGCTTCAGGTGCTTGACTCATACAATGCCATTGCAAACAATGGTGTGCTTATGACTCCTCATCTAGTTGATAGAGTTATACCTCAAGATGGTAAGTCGGCATACAATCTTCCTGTGAAGTCAAGACAGGTTTTGACCCCTTCGCTCGCGGGCACCATGCAGGAGCTTCTTTCTGAGACGGTCTCTCCCAACGGTACGGCGCCTTTGGCACAGGTTCCCGGATACGACATTCTCGGAAAGACGGGAACTGCTCAGATTCCGTATCCAAACAAACCTGGATATCAGCCCGGCGCGTTCATGGCCACTTTCGTGGGTTTTACTCATGGCACGTCTACTCCACTGTCTGCAATCGTGGTAGTGGAACGACCGGATCTCATCTACGGAGGCTCCGTTGCGGCACCAGTGTTTTCCCAGATCATGGGCTATGCGCTGCGCCGAATGGATATTGCCCCGACTTCTGGTTACTTACCCGCGGGCTTCGGAAAGGGCTCATTGCTCAAGGGCGCCTCAAGTGGTGCAGGTGCATCAAATGCTTCATACTCGCTTCCAGATTCTGGAAGTCAAACGGTATTGACTCAACCTGCTGGCTCCAACAGCGTTACCATTGATAGATTTGCAAGAACTAAGGGTTTGGTGTCGTAATGCCTGAAGATCAGCGTGCGTTGAGTGATGCGGGATATAGAAAAAATGTTGGAAACCGCAGAGGAAGTCCGCGGTCACCCATGATGGGACTTTCCGAGCTAGTTGCCGCCATTGAAACGGTGGCGATTCTTGGTGACACCCATGGGGTCGTGGTAACAGGAGTGTCTTTTGATTCACGCGATGTGGCTCCTGGCGACATCTTCTGTGCAATCGCTGGTGAGCACTTTGACGGTCACCTGTTCATTCACGATGCGGTTGCCCGGGGAGCTGTGGCGGTGGTGGTGGAGCGCTTTGTGCCCCTTCCAATCGTGCAGGTCAGGGTTTACCCGGGGTCAATGAGGGTTGAGATGGCAAAACTGGCCAGCACCTTCTACGGTAATCCATCAACCCAGGTGCCTATGGTTGGGATAACTGGAACCAACGGAAAGACCACTACGTCATTTATGATCGCATCGATTGCCAGGTCCGCGGATCACTCGCCCTTTGTTATTGGAACTCTGAGCGGATACCGAACCACACCTGAATCTCCAGTGATACAACGCTCTCTTTATCAGGCTCTGGAAGACGGGAACGACATTGCCATTATGGAGGTGTCGTCACATGCATTGGACCAGCACCGGGTGGATGAGGTCGTGTATGACATAGCCATCTTCACTAATCTGACTCAGGACCACCTCGATTATCACCATACAATGGACGCCTATTTCATGGCAAAAGCGAGGCTGTTCGAGGCCAACAGATGCCGTATGGGAATTGTCAACATTGACGACCCATGGGGAGCCCGGCTGGTGAGAGATTCACAGACTGTGATGGAGACGTTCTCTATTGAAGATGCCGTGGAATTGGAGATGGGGGCTGACGGTTCGACATTTGTCTTGGACGGTCAACAGATCAGGTTGGGTGTTGCGGGCAAGCATAACGTCTACAACGCTCTTGCGGCTGCGCGTGCCGCCAAGCGCCTCGGGTACTCCTCCGAGGCTATCCAGAGCGGGCTTAGCAGTTTCCGTGGTGTTTCGGGAAGACTTGAAAGGATTGATGAGGGTCAACCGTTCAAAGTCATAGTCGACTTTGCCCACACGCCGGTGGCTTTGGAGGCTGTTCTGGAGGCAGCACATGTGATGACTCCTGATGGTGGCAGAGTAATAGTGGTGTTCGGATGTGGAGGGGACCGCGACAGGCGAAAGAGGCCTTTGATGGGAGAGATTGCCGAAAGCCTCGCCGATGTGACGATCTTGACTTCAGACAATCCGAGGAGCGAAGATCCTGTCGTTATAATCCAGGAGATCCTCTCCGGTATGACTAAGAGCGCTCTGACGGTTCTTGGCGAGTCATCGCAGGTGATTGTTAAGGCAGACCGGCGGGAGGCCATCGAGCTTGCGCTATCGATTGCCCAAGGTGATGACGTCGTGGTGATCGCTGGCAAGGGACATGAAACCCGTCAAACGATTGGGGCCAACGAAGTGGCCTTTTCTGATCAAGAGGTGGCCCGTGGAGCTCTGCGTTATCGCCGGAGCGGCCAGCCGTGATCGCAATCTTTGTGGCCGGAGGATTCGCACTGCTGGCGGCAGCCATTGTCACCCCAGTGCTAATCAAAGCCCTGCAGATCAGGGGAATTGGTCAACAGATTCGTGAGGACGGACCTCAGCGTCATGTGGCCAAGGCGGGCACCCCGACCATGGGCGGTTTGGCAATTCTTGGCGCGTTTATCATTGGCTACCTGGTTGCTCATGCGAGACTTGGCGCACCTTGGACCACTGACGGTTTGTTGGTTGTGTTTGTAGTTGTCGGATTTGGGGTGGTGGGGTTTCTAGATGATTGGATCAAGGTACGTCATCACAGATCCTTGGGTCTAACCAAGTCTGGGAAGTTGGGAGGGCAAGTACTGGTGGCCCTCCTTTTTGCACTCGGATCTCGTTATTTAGGCGATCTGCCAAGTACGGTCACTTTTGTACGAACAGGCGCCTTTGCTATCAACCTCGATACCCCGGTCTGGGTTATATTTGTCGTACTTGTGATAATTGGTGCTTCGAATGCCGTCAACCTGTCCGATGGGCTTGATGGTCTGGCCGCAGGATCATCAATATTTGCTTTTTCGATTCTTGCCATTATTGGATACTGGCAGTTCAGGCACGTTCAGGTTTATGGAGTTGGTTCGGGTTTGGATCTTGCGATCATTGCGGTCGCGATGACTGGAGCATGTGCAGGGTTCTTGTGGTGGAACGCGGCGCCCGCTCGAATATTCATGGGCGATACTGGATCTTTGGCGATAGGGGCAGGGCTGGGTGCGCTCGGTCTGGAGATGCGTCTTGACTTCCTTCTTCCGATAATTGCGGGTTTGTTTGTCATTATTACTCTTTCGGTTGTGATACAGGTTGCCAGTTTCCGGATTTTTCATCGCCGGGTATTTCGAATGGCCCCGTTGCATCACCACTTTGAGCTTTTGGGCTGGCCTGAAACAACTGTGATAATTCGATTTTGGATACTTGCGGGAATGTTCACGGCTCTGGCCCTGGGCCTGTTCTATGCAGATTTTCTGTCACTTGGACAGGTAGCCAAGTGAGCGGGCTGGTTTACGCCGGGAAGCGGGCAGTGGTGGTTGGGTATGGCATCACTGGGAAGGCGGTTGCCGAGTTTCTTCAAAGAAACGGAGCAGTTGTGCGTATTTTTGACGACAGATTTGATCAACTAAGTCTTGAGGTTCCAGAAGTGAGGATTTCAGCAATGGACGGTCAGTTGAAATCAAGCGTTGAGTCTGCCGATCTAGTTGTGGTGTCGCCGGGGGTTCCGAGGTCACATCCAGTGTTTGAATTTGCGGAATCACCTATATCTGAGTTGGAGCTTGCCTTTCGCCACACCATGACCCCGATGATCGCGGTTACCGGCACCAATGGAAAAACGACTGTGACAACTTTAATAACGGAGATGCTTACGACGTCGGGTCTTAGGGCCAAGGCCGTGGGGAACATTGGAACCTCGATCATTTCGATGTTGGACGAGGACGTGGATTACTTTGTTGCTGAGGCATCTTCGTTCCAATTGGCAACCATTTCCCGCTTTCGCCCAAAGGTGGCGGTTTGGACAAACTTTTCTCCTGATCATTTGGATTGGCATCAGGGCCTCGACCACTATCGGGCCTCCAAGGCAAGAGTCTTCGAGAACCAAAAGCCGGGCGACGTGGCCGTAGTGAATGAAAGCGATCCTGTCGTATCCCGGGTGGGTCTGCCCTCTGGAGTCCAGCGTGTTGGTTTCGGCCTGGGAGACTTCGATTTTGGACTCAGCGATGATGGTTCAGCGCTTACAGCGAATGGGGTGCCCTATCTTCGGCTCTCCGAAATGGTGCGGACGTTGCCGCATGACCTTGAAAATGCATTGGCGAGTTCCGCTGCCGCATTCAGCGCTGGTGCCGGCCTTGATCACATTTCAGACGTTTTGCGAGAATTTAGAGGCTTGCCGCACCGGGTCGAGTTTGTGGCTCAGATCGACAGGGTGTCTTACTACGACGACTCGAAGGCGACAACTCCGGCATCCGTTGTGGCTGCTGTGGCTGGTTTTAGCTCGGTCGTTCTCATTGCTGGTGGGAAGAACAAGGGGCTCGATTTGTCGCCATTGGCCTCGATAATACCGAAGCTCAGAGCGGTGGTTGCCATCGGCGACTCCGCGGACGACCTGGTTGCGATCTTCTCCAAGGCTGGGAGCATAAGGGTGGTCAAGGCTTCGTCGATGGCCGAGGCGGTTTATTCGGCCCGAGACCTGGCTTTGGCGGAAGACGTGGTGCTACTTTCGCCGGGATGCACCTCCTTTGACTGGTATGGCTCGTATGGGGAACGGGGCGAGGACTTCAAAAGGGCCGTTGGATCGATTAAATCTATGCGAGGTGGCGAATGACTATCGGGGTGGCAACTCGCAACCAAAAAGGTCGAATTCTTTCAAGGATTTCGGGCTGGGTGCTCAAGATTTTAGATGCCGAGAACGGTTTCGGTCCGGATAGCCATATTCTCGTTGTCTTGATCGGAGTGCTGACAGCTATCGGTATCTCCATGGTACTTTCAACGTCATTTGTACCGTCTCTTGTTTCAGGGCATAACCCATTTTCCCTGTTTGAGAAGCAGATGTTGTGGGTGTTGCTTGGCCTTGTTGCTTTTGGGATTGGTACCCGGCTGGAACTCGGTTTGCTCTTGAGGTATCGAGGTATTCCCATCCTGCTCAGCGGATTTGCACTTGTTGCCGTGCTTATTCCGCATGTCGGTGTCAGTGTTGGGGGGTCTTCCCGGTGGTTAGGTGTTGGGATCCTTCGTGTTCAACCTTCCGAGGTCACCAAGCTGGCGATTGCCATTTTTGTCGCCGGGGTGGCGACTGCGCGAGCTGATCAGATTCACGACTGGAGAAAGGTCCTCCGGCCGGTGATTCTTGCCACAGGTGTCGCGGCATTTCTAATACTTGTCGAACCGGACATGGGCACTGCCATGGTTGTCGGGGCAACAGCAATTGGGATCCTTTTTGTGTCGGGGGTACGGATGCGCCATCTTTTGCCGACATTGGTGCTCATTTCCATGGCTGGTCTGTATGAAGCAATGGCCAAGAGTTACCGGCGGGATCGGCTGCTCTCTTTTATCCATCCCTGGCAGAACAGGTCGAACTTTGCCTATCAGGAGGTCCAGTCTCTAGTTGCATTTGCGACAGGTCACATAACCGGTGCAGGTCCGGGAGCTGGCCAGGCAAAGTGGGGCTTTCTGCCTAACCCTCAGACCGATTTTATATTTTCGGTAATAGGTCAGGAACTCGGAGCGATCGGTGCATTGATAGTGCTGGCGCTCTTGGGGTTGTTGATCTTTTCAATCTTCCGGGTGTCGCAGAAGACAACGTCGAGATTCGGAGCTCTCTTGTGCGTTGGCATCGCTTCATGGCTAGCTGCTCAGGTCATCTTGAACGTGGGAGCTGTCATCGGCCTCTTGCCGGTGACGGGCGTTCCTCTTCCACTAATTTCTTCCGGCGGGTCATCGCTGGTTGTCGAGCTTTTTGCTTTAGGGCTTGTGAACTCGGTTGCCAAGCGTATCACGCCAATTTCCAGGGAATCTGGTGGTCAGCGGTTCCTGAAGAATGTCAGGCTGTCAAAAAGCGGGGGTTCGTCGATATTTTCTAAGTTATACAGGACTGCGTTAGGAGTAAGAGACGTCTAAGGTTCTGCGGAAGCCGTCAAGTTGGCTGTTGTGGGTGAATTTAGCTTTGACCCAGCCGCCGAGAAGTGAAAGAGATGATTGTTGTGGGTGGTAATCCAGGGTGGCAATCCGCAAAGATGGTCTGGGTGGCAGCAGGCGGAACTGCTGGGCACCTATTACCAGCTCTGGGAGTTGCTGAGGCCTTGGTTCGCAGTGGTGTGTCGAGGGAGAGCATAGGGTTCATAGGCTCGACGCGCCTTCTCGAAGCCCAAATATTGGCTCCTTACGGGTTCGAGCTCATGCAACTCGATGTAAGTGGACTCGTGCGGAAGGTCTCCTTGGCGAACCTGGCCGGTTTGTGGCGATTGCTCCTGGCGACGTTTGTCCTTTTTAAGCTGATGAGGAGGACCAGGCCCAAAGTTGTTGTTGGCTTCGGCGGGTATTTTTCCTTTCCACCGATAGTCGTGGCGAGACTGTCTGGAATTCCTTCGGTGGTAGTCGAGACCAATGCTGTGGCGGGGTTGGCCAATCGGCTGTCGGCGATACTGGGAACTAGGGCTATGGCATCTTCGTCATCATCGGGCATCAGAAATGCAGAGGTGATCGGGGTTCCATTAAGGCCCGAGATCTCACAGTGGGACAAGGACCAATCTGACCTGGATTCGTTTCGCAAGACGCATGGTATCGGTCAAGATTCATTGCTGATCTGTGTTTTCGGTGGATCACTAGGGTCATTTAGCATCAACTCGGCGATAGTCGATATGTTGAAGTCCTGGCATGGAGAGCAGGATAGGGAGGTCGTGATCTACCATGTGATTGGATCAAGGGACTTTCCAAGGTTCAAAGACGTTGCAGAGCAACTTTCGAAGTCAGATTTACCAATTAGATATCTCTTTTCGGAGTTTGATCCGGAGATTTTCAAGGCCATTGCAGCTTGCGACCTGGTGATTTCGCGGGCTGGTTCAGGGACGCTCGCCGAACTCGGGTATTTCGGGAAGGCCTCAATCCTGATTCCCCTTCCGAATGCGCCAGGTGATCATCAAAGTAAGAATGCGAGAACGCTGGAAAGCTTGGGTGCTGCGAGAGTCATACTCGACGATGAATTGAATGGCGAGAGGTTGACGAAGGAGATAGAAGCTATCACCCGCGCAGGTGAAGTCTTGAAAGAGATGTCATCGCGTTCGAGGGCGGGTTTCCGAGGTGATGGCGCTTCCAAGGTTAGTGATGAGATACTCATTCTAATGAGAAGGCAGGGTGGGGATTGACTCCTGATATTTCACCGAGAAAAGTGCATATTGTCGGTATCGGCGGAGCCGGAATGTCGGCAATTGCCATTGTTCTGACCCAACAGGGAGTACGTGTATCAGGTTCTGACTTGAAGGCCTCGGTCGCTTTCGAACGTCTCAGGGCTCATGGTGTCGAACTCCACCTTGGCCACTCAGGGAGTAATGTCGATGACGCTGAACTCGTTGCCATATCCTCGGCAATTCCTCAGTCCAATCCAGAAGTTCAGTGGGCCGAACAGAATGGAATTCCGGTAGTTACCCGTTCAGAGTTGCTTCCGATGATGATTTCGGAAAAGGTCGTGCTGGGAGTTGCCGGCACCCATGGAAAAACCACGACCACATCGATGTTGGCACTTTCGCTGATGTATGCAGGCAGACGTCCATCTTTCATTGTCGGAGGAGAGCTCAACGAGATTGGCACCAATGCGTTGTGGGATGACGGTGAAGAGCTTGTGATCGAGGCCGATGAGTCTGACGGCACCTTTCTTCACCTGGGTTGCTTCGGAGTCATTGTCACCAATATCGAATCGGACCATCTGGATTTCTATGGGAGCTACGACGCTCTTAAGTCCTCCTTCCGGGACTTTGTGTCGAATGCACCTGGTCCAAAGGTTATTTGTGCCGATTCGCCGGATGCCGAGTCACTTTTAGACATTCCGGGGACAATCAGCTATGGCTTTTCCGATCGCGCGGATTATCGAATATCTGACGTCATTCCGACACGATCTAATACATTGTTCAAGGTTTCGAACAAGTCGTTTGGCAAGGTTGAAGTGGCATTGGCCGTTCCGGGAAGGCATAATGTTTCCAATGCCACGGCCGTTATCGCCCTTTCCAACGAGTTGGGCGCAAATCCGGATGCCGTGATCTCGGCATTGTCGTTGTTCACTGGCGTGGCCCGTAGATATCAGCACAGGGGAACCTACCATGGCGCGACTCTGGTTGACGACTACGCCCATCTCCCGGGAGAGATTGACGTTGTCCTCGACACGGCAGCCTCGCAGGGCTACCAGCGGGTGGTAGCGGTATTTCAACCACACCGTTATTCGCGTACTGCCGCGCTCTACGGAGACTTTGCAATGAGCTTCTCAAAGGCTGACGTAATTGTCATAACCGATGTCTATTCCGCTGGAGAGATGCCAATCCCGGGGATAACCGGTGAGCTGATCAGCTCGCTCGCCAAGACTGATTTTCCTGAGAAGGAAGTGTATTACATTCCACAGAGGCACAGGGTTGCATCCTTTGTTCGATCACTGCTGCGGCCGGGAGACATCTGCATCACACTTGGTGCAGGAGACCTGACATTGCTTTATGGCGAGATGTCCGAGGAGCCAGATCGATGAATGAGCCTGCCGTGCTTGCTGCCGAGGTTCGGGCCGGTCTCGCCGGAATAGAGGGCGCTTTCGTCGAGTATGAGGCCGAATTTGGATCAAAGACTACCTATAGGGTGGGTGGACGTTGTAGCGCTATGATCACCTGCCACAGCTTAGGCAGTCTTGGCGAAGTCCTAGAACTTGTATCGCCAAGGCCTATTTATGTCCTTGGCAATGGCTCGAACACGTTGGTCAGCGATCGAGGCTGGGAAGGGATTGTGCTTCGCCTTCTCGGTGATTTTGAAAAGATCAAGGTAGGGCCGACCAGGGTACGTCTTGGCGCGGCGGTTTCCCTGCCGGTGGCGGCTCGGAAGCTTGCCAGTCTCGGTCTAGGTGGAATGGAGTGGGCCGTTGGAATTCCAGGTACCGTAGGTGGGGCGGTGAAGATGAACGCCGGTGGTCACGGATCCGAAGCTGCGCTTTGGTTGGAAAGCGCCGAGGTATACAGATTTTCCGACGGCGATTACCACCTTCAACAGGCTTCAAAGAATGATCTTGGCCTGAGATACAGAGGTTCGAACATTGCCGATATGGATGTGGTGGCGTCGGCGAGTTTCAATCTTGTCAGATGTGACGAAGCTGAGTCGCGACGGAGAATCTCGGAGATAGTGAGCTGGAGAAGGAAGCATCAGCCAGGTGGCCAAAATGCCGGGTCAGTGTTCGTCAATCCGGACAATGATCATGCGGCCCGCCTGATTGAATCAATAGGTTTGAAGGGTTTCAAATACCGAACAGCGGAGGTGTCACAACGGCATGCGAACTTCATCCAATCGAGCGTGGGCGGATCTGGTGACGATGTTTTCGAATTGATCTGGTTGGTTGAACAGAGAGTCGAAGCTGAATTGGGTGTCCGTCTGCGGACGGAGATAAAACTGATTGGTTTTGATGTTGAGCGCTCTCGTCATTTGAGAGGTGAATGAGGCTTATGACTGCCACTGAACACGAGGCCAGGAAGATGCGCATTGACCCCAGGATCCGTGAGCGGCGCAACAAGGTGGCCCGGTCGAAAGGGAGAAAGAGACTTTATCTGATAGTCGCCGTCTTCATCGTTATCGGTGGCTATTTTGCAGTTCGGGCACTGCTTAGGACGTCCATGTTTTCGGTCCAAAAGATCGAGGTTTCCGGCAGCACCCATTACCCGAGCGCAGCTCTTATTTCTCAAAGCGGCATTCCATTGGGGTTTCCTCTAACGGAGGTGAACCCTCAAAGTGTGGTTCAAAGGATTGAAGAACTCTCTTGGAATGGTTCTGTAATCGTAAAGAAAAAGTGGCCTTCAACGCTTCAGATATTCGTGAGGAACAGGGTTGCATTGAGTGTTGTGCCTGCTAGTTCAACTACCAGTCTTGTAGTTGACCAAACCGGGCGGGTTCTAGCCGTGCAACCCAGTTCCGCAGGAAAGCTATTGCGGCTTTGCCTGATGGCAAACATACCATCATCTAAGGCGTTGGGGCAGGGTACTGGTTGCGAATATCAGAGCACAGGGCTTGCCTCGTACATCTCGCCTTTGTTCAAGCCACTTCTGCAGCTATCTTTGGCACTTCGTTCAGATCCAGTTGCAAGTTTTTCGGAGCTTGCAGCTTCCAGCACTGGAGAGATCGATGGGGAACTTTCAAATGGGGTAGCCGTGCGCTTTGGATCAACCTCGAAGCTTGATCAGAAGTTGAGGGCGTTGCAATTGCTGCTTTCTGAGGCTTCAACTGCCGGGTATTCGACGATTGATCTCAGAGTTCCCCAAGAGCCAGTACTGAGCAATTGGTAGCCGAACTCGCTTGATCTTAAAAACGTGGTTCAAGTCCCCCAATTAGGTTGGGATTGCCTGATATCGTCGCCATCACACCACCTTGGCTAACGGCCCGACTTGGTGAATCTGGCTGGGTGGCTATGTTCGCCCGCATAGGTCTGCATCATGTCACCCGCCCAATAAAGAGGTTGCCTGCGGGATGGGCTGGACAGGAGTTGGCGGAGCCTGACCTGTCGAGATTACAGAGAAGCCTGCCCTGCAAG